>JAAYTR010000254.1 GCA_012523685.1 Clostridiaceae bacterium
ATAAAGGTTTTGCAGACCTCTGCCTTACCACTTGGCTATGGCGCCGATATTTAAAAACCGCAGTTGATACATCTTCCGATATAACCCCTCTGCGGCTGTTTATGGAGCGGGATACGAGATTCGAACTCGCGACTTTCACCTTGGCAAGGTGACACTCTACCACTGAGTTAATCCCGCGCATTTGGTGCCCAGAGTCGGAATTGAACCAACGACACGAGGATTTTCAGTCCTCTGCTCTACCGACTGAGCTATCTGGGCAAAAATGGCGACCCGGAAGGGGCTCGAACCCTCGACCTCTAGCGTGACAGGCTAGCGTTCTAACCAACTGAACTACCGGGCCGTATGGTGGGAACAATAGGGCTCGAACCTATGACCCCCTGCTTGTAAGGCAGATGCTCTCCCAGCTGAGCTATGCTCCCACACTGTCTCGTTTTTGCCACTCACTAGCGGCTTTTACAGTATACAAAATCCCGCCGACTCTGTCAAGTTCTTTTTGCTTTTTTTTTAATTGTTTGTTTGTGTCAATTCTTAATGTTTCTGCCCTTTTTACATAATCAATCCGACTCCCGGCATAATCCGGACATGCAAAAAAGCGGTTTTTTACAAAGTAACCCCGGTGCAATGAAATAAGCTTATTAAGTCACTCACCGGGGTTATAAAGCCCTTTGCTATTAATGTAAAGAAAAAATGTCTTTAAATTCACCAACCTGAATTATGCTTTTTCAAACATATCCTTAGATACGCCGCAATCGGGGCAAACCCAATCATCAGGAAGATCTTCAAAAGCAGTGCCTGGCTCTACCCCTGCATCAGGATCTCCTATCTCCGGATCATATACATAACCGCATACTGTGCAAACCCACTTTTCCATACGTTGACTCCTTTCCTTTATTAATTCTGTTAATAGGGCAATAATAAACTACGTCCTTAAATAACCGCTTAAGCCAAATTGAGCAAAAGCGGCTGAATATTATGTTTTATTGCCTGAGTTATCATTTATATACCACTAATGCCCGGCTTTAAACTTAATTTGGGATAACTTTTTTGCCCTCTCTCATGCTACAGAACATTGTAAGTATCCTGAAAGTTAACAGAGGAGTATTCGCTAAAGGCCATATGAAGGCCCCGGGCGATTATATCTGCCATTTTCATGACCACAGAGAGCCGAGTGCTTTGCAGGACAAGAAAATCCATAAACCCCCCTGTGTTTACTACCCCTGTAATATGCATATCACCTACGGCGGGAAGCTCCTTTTTCAGCCCCGCTCCCGGTTTTATAGGCCCATTCCCGACAGAAATACACCCCACATGGTCTAATGTGCCCAGGGATGCATCTACGGCGACCAAATAGGCATCCGGATGAAGAGTTAGGGCTTTCAAGAGCGTTTCCTCCAAATTTCTTGCATGAACGGGGTAATCCAGAGTACCATATACATGAACACCGTTCATCTTATATTTTACCAGCATGTTTCCTACCAGAGGTCCCAGTGAATCTCCGGTGGAACGGTCGGTTCCTATGCACATAACAACAATGGTGCGTTCGCGGGCAATACTTTTTCTATGTCTTAATCCGGCCCTTTCCATGGTTTCCGAAATAGCTCTTGCCACCTTAAATGCGGCCAGTTTATCGTCAGACTTGAAATATCCTTTATTGTCCAATAAAACACGCAACCCTTCCGCTCAATACTCAATTAATAAGTATTCCCGTTGCCTGTCCCAATATGCAATCGACGTAAGGGTTATTTGCTTTTCTGAACAAAGGGTCTATTTACCCCAGCCCTTTCATGGAAAGTGATATTCTTTTGCGTTTTTCGTCAACCTCTAAAACTCTGACTTTGACTATATCTCCCACCGAGACCACATCCATCGGGCTTCGTACAAATCTGTCGCTGAGTTCCGAAATATGAACCAGACCGTCCTGATGAACGCCTATATCAACAAATGCTCCAAAGTCTACCACGTTCCGGACTGTACCGTCTAAAATCATGTCGGGCTTTAAATCCGATATATCCAGTACATCTTCGGACAATAACGGAGGAGGAAGCTCATCTCTGGGGTCTCTTCCGGGTTTCAACAGCTCATTTACAATATCGTTTAAGGTGGGTACTCCCACACCTATAAGCGAAGCTACCTTTTCGGTTCCGAGATTTGAAACCTCTTCTTTCAGTTTCCCCAGTTTTTTGTCCTTTACGTCCTCTAAAGTGTGTCCGGTAAGCTTTAATAGCTTTTCACATGCCTCATAGCTTTCAGGATGGACAGAGGTGTTATCAAGAATATTATTACCTTCCGGAATGCGCAAAAAGCCTGCACACTGCTCAAAGGTCTTTTCTCCGAGCTTTTTTACCTTGAGTAGCTCCTTTCTCATTTTAAAACCGCCGTTTGCCTCTCTAAATTCCACAATATTATTTGCTACAGTTGAATTTACTCCGGCTATATAGGATAAAAGAGAAGGAGATGCCGTATTTAGATCTACGCCTACACTGTTTACACAGCTTTCAACCACCCCGGACAAAGCTTCTCCGAGTCTTTTCTGGTTCATGTCATGCTGATATTGTCCTACTCCTATGGCTTTCGGGTCTATTTTTACCAGTTCGGCCAACGGGTCCTGAAGACGCCGTGCAATAGAAACAGCACTTCGTAAGGACACATCGAACTCCGGAAATTCTTCTGCAGCCAGTTTTGAGGCCGAATAAACAGAGGCCCCCGCTTCACTTACCACCATATAACGAACTTTTTTACTCAAAGTCTTTATGACTCCGGCCACAAAAATCTCCGATTCTCTGGATGCAGTACCGTTTCCTATTGCTATGATTTCCACATCGTACTTTTCTATCAGGGCTTTTAACGTTGCCGCAGCTTCAACAACCTTGTTCTGAGGCGGGGTTGGATAAATTACGCCCGTCTGTAATACCCTTCCGATTTCATTGACAACAGCCAGCTTGCAGCCGGTACGATATGCCGGATCCAGCCCCAACACAGTTTTTCCCTTTACGGGAGGCTGTAAAAGCAGGTTCCTCAAATTCTCTGAAAAAACCTTTATTGCCTGCTCCGAAGCCGCCTCGGTGAGCATTCCTCTTATTTCATTCTCTATAGATGGTGCGATTAAACGCTTATATGCATCCTCAACGGCCTTTTCTATTATTCCGGTGAATATGGAACCGGATTTAGAAATGGTCCGCCCTTTAATCCAGTCCACAATTCTCTCGTCCGGAGCTTCAAGCTTGACCGACAAAAATTCCTCCTTTTCTCCACGGTCAATGGCTAAAACCCTGTGAGCAGCTATTTTATGAACCGGTTCCTTAAAATCATAATACATACGGTAGGGGGAATCCTCTTCCTTTTTAGCCGATGTGATTATTACCCCTTCTTTGAAAGTCAATTCCCGGATAACTCTTCTGTATTCGGCATTATCAGAAATAGTTTCAGCAATGATATCCATCGCTCCCTGGATTGCTTCTTCTGTTGTATTTACGCCCTTTTCCTCATCTAAATATTCTGAGGCCAAAGCATTGATATCACCTTGAACAAGCTTTTGGCTATATATTATTACCGCCAGAGGCTCGAGCCCCTTTTCCTTCGCTATGGATGCCCGGGTCCGGCGTTTTGGCTTAAATGGGCGGTAAATATCTTCTATTTCCTGCAAGGTTTCGGCTTTATCCAGACTTGCGGATATTTCTTCAGTCAGCATTTCCTGAGCTTCAATCAGCCTTTTTACCTCTTCCTTGCGGTTTTCCAGATTTCTTAAATAGACAAGGCGGTCATGAAGTTCCCTTAATACCTGATCATCCAGCCCGCCCGTTACTTCCTTCCGGTATCTGGCAATGAAAGGGATTGTATTGCCTTCATCTATAAGCTTTACTGTGTTATCAACCTGAGACTGCCTTATAGCTAGTTCCCTGGCCAGTCTCGATAATATGTCAGTCATATAATCCTCCTAAACTGTGTTTATGGTTTATATTTTACCATTTTGAGCGCGGTTGTGGCATAATTCTTAACGTCAACAAAGAATCTTTTAAGTTAACGTGAAAGATCCTTCGACTCCGCTGACGCTCCGCTCAGGATGACATGTAGGGGGCTGCGCTCCGTTCAGGGCGACAGTTTGTACAAACGTAATTAAGCGGCGTGGCTGCTGCGATTTAAAGCGGAGCATGGACTGCGTAGCGGGCGCGACTAGAAACAGGATGTTGGAAATGGAGCGATAAATCGCAGTAGGCTACAGCCGCTATGCTTGTATACGCTTTGCTCAGGATGACTTTAGTCGAAAAAGTGCCGTGAGTGATGTCAAATAGCGCCAGCGGAGCATGGATTGCGTAGCTACGCGACTAAAATCCCGGATGGATTTTCGGAGCGGCGCATTTGACTAACTCTACAGGCACCTCTGTAGACACTTCAGTTGCACTCAGGAGGATTCATTTTATTTTCACAAGTACAAATATATCCGCAGCATAGTATAAGCTATCCGGCGACGTTTCCATGTTCAGGGTTTTAATTACAACAGTAATGGCGGCATGTTCATTCTCCTTCGAGAATGTCGCTTCTTCAAGGGAGATGGTTTCTTTTACACTACTATCACTGTCATTGAACTTTTCAAATATCTCTTTCGTTGAAAAACTCAACAGCTCCTGTTCATCTCCTTCAAAAAGAGATATGATACAATCTTCAGAAGTAGTTGCTTTTTTAAGGGTAGAACTTTTTCCTGCCTTGTTTATGGTTCCGATGACCTCGTAATTTTCGTGGTTACGAGAGATCATTACCGACGTTTCAGCTAAAACATCATAGCCTGCGATATCAAGCATTGATTTGTCATCCAGCCTGAAATATGCAAATTTCTTATCGTCTTGCCAATCGTACATTTTGAACCCGAATACCTTCTCAAAATCCGAGTAATAATCAAACCCGGAAGGAAGGAACGTTATTCTGCCGGTATAATCCAGCCGGTTCAAATATCCTAATGCTTCCACGATTTTTCCCCTATCCCCGGCCGGAATATCAGTGCCGGGTTTTATCCGGTTATTATCCAGCATATTGTTTTTTATTAGTGTGTCCCGTATTATTCCTATCTGATTGTTTCTGCTGACAGTAAATGCATCAACGGGAGGAACTATGGATATTATGGAAATCACAATCAGTATGATTGCAATAATGCCGTTTTTTCGCACCGGTAAAAAGCTGAAAAGTATTCCCGAAGCAATTGCAAAAATACCGTATGCTATTACATAATAGCGGGTATGTGTTATACCCGTATCCCCGGTTTTCATGATGGAGGCTATGGTCTGAAAAATCACAATAGGCACCAGCACTTTAGGAAAAATTTTTCTGAACAGCCGGGCAAACCTGTTTTCCAGGCGGCTTGCCAGAATATATACAAGAATTACCGTAATGGAATATGATACAATCATGGGCTCCAGCAAATTATCGGTCCAAAAATCACTGCCTAT
>JAAYTR010000255.1 GCA_012523685.1 Clostridiaceae bacterium
ACCGGAAAAGTATGGTTTATCTTTTGGCCTCTCTTCTGAAGTGCTTCTGCCAGTTCAATACGGTCTAAAGAATGAATCAGAGTAATACGCTGATCAAGATATTTAACCTTATTGGTTTGAAGCCTTCCGATGATATGCCAATGACACTCTCTCTTGATAATATCGGATTTTTTTAAATATTCCTGAACCCTATTCTCACCAAAATGCGATACGCCCAAATCTAATGCCTTTTGCATGGTTTCAACATCAACAGTTTTTGTGACACCGAGGAGCAAAACATCTTCAGGTTTACGGCCGGATTTTAAAGCGGCATCGCTGATTTTCTGTTTAACATTATTTATTGCATTTATCAGATTATTCTCTAAATTCATCTTTCTATCACCTGGCCTTCCACAATATTTTTCGGATTTACCAGGAAAACATCAAATATATTTACGCTGTTTTCTGTATCAGTGGTATCAATATTTTCTATAATTGCATTGCTGTCCTGTCTGGCTACAATTTTTACACGCACAAATTTGGCTTTGTCCATTTCCACAATAGCAATATCAGCAGTATCATCCACGGTATTCAGATTAAAAAGACTTCTTTGTGGTACTTTCATACCTGTAACACTGCTTATTACTAAGTTACCCTTGATTCCACGGTAATCCATTGTTTTTTCAATCATTTTAGTCATTTTAGCGGTAAACAGCTGTAATCCTTCGTTCTCTTCCCCTATTTTTTCTAATATAACCGGAATACGCTCCTGAATCCCCTCTATTTCTATATCTAAAGACATTTCTTTGTTATTCATCTTTGCCTTTTCATACAAAACAGTAATTTCCTTTGCCTGCTTTTCAGGGACGCTGAAAGTAATCCATGCCTCATCGTTTGAAACAAGTTTTCCAAAAGATTCATCCTCAATTACGTTGATCTCGGCAGGGGTAAGTGTTTTTTCATGAGAGCCGTTTTCGAGTAATGTTTTGCTGATATCACCGGTTGTAATATTATATCTGTTTTCATAGGAATAAATCTCTTCAAAACCGTCACACTTGTATAAAACAACACCCGATTCAGGAGAATATACATTTACAACCGATTTCTTAACATTGCTCCGAAGCCTTTCCAATTCCTGTTTTTCATTTTTTAAGCTGTCTGATGCCGAATTACCTTCGAGCAACGAACGGGCCCTTGCCTCCAACACACGGTCTATGCTTAAGCGAATATCCTCAGCGTCACTTAAATTGCCGGCATTCGATATTTCAGAGAGCCTGGCAATCTGTGTTTCTATAGCCGATTCCCAAATCTCGCGGTTAACTCCCGTAGAATTATCATATTCTGCCACAACCCTCTTTAAAATATCTATTTCAGATTGTCTGTAGCTCTCTACCACTTCACGCAGGCTTGACTGTATGTATGAAGCAATCTCATTGCCTTTTCCAACACGCTCTCCGTTCTGTACAGAGGGAAACAGTACACCGGTGCCGGGGGATTTTAACAGCAGCTCTTTTCTTATAAGTATGCCTTCAATGGGTGTTTTCATCTCTAATGTTGCTGTTCTTATTACACTTATTTCATGATTAACAGAAAAAAGCCACTTCCAGATCGCCGGGATATAAATAAGCAATAAAACAAAACCCAGCAAGCTTAAAAGTCTTCTGCGTCTGCGTTTTATTTTTCTTTTCCTGCTCTTTTCTTCGAGTTCATTAATCATTTGTGTTTGCTCCCCTTAAGGAGTATGTCGGTATAATTCCGGTATTTTTTAATGAGACTACAGAACTATTGTTCCATGGTCAATAAGCTCTTGAATGGCACACATTACACCCAGTTTAACGTGCTCGTAGACCAGACCTCCCTGCATATATGCAGTATAAGGTGCCCTAATGGGTGCATCGGCACTCAGCTCAATTGATGAACCTTGAATAAAGGCGCCTGCTGCCATTATTACCGGTGAATCATATCCCGGCATATCCCATGGTTCAGGTGTAACAAACGAGTCAACAGGTGAGCCTTTTTGGATACCCTGACAAAATGCAATTACCTCTTTTTCACTGTTAAATCTAATTGCCTGTATAATATCACATCTTGGGTCAAAAGGGCCGGGATGTGTTGTAAAGCCAAGATCCTTCATAATCTGTGCAGTAAAAACAGCCCCTTTCAGGCTTTCGGCTACAATATGCGGAGCCAGAAAGAAGCCTTGAAACATCAGTCTGTTATTGCCCAAAGTTGCTCCTACTTCACGTCCCAATCCGGGAAGTGTCATTCTGTAAGATATTAATTCGACCAGATCATTTTTACCAGCAATATAGCCCCCGGAGGGCACAATTCCGCCTCCCGGGTTCTTTATAAGTGAGCCTGCCATAATATCGACCCCTACTGCGGTAGGTTCACGGTCTTCAACAAACTCGCCATAGCAATTATCAACCATTACCAGGACATCATTCTTAGCTGATTTTACCAGTTTAACAACTCTCTCTATTTCACTTACAGTAAGAGCAGGTCTCCACGCATATCCTCTTGAACGCTGAATAAAAACCAGCCTTGTTTTTTTGTTTATAGCCCTAATCACAGCCTGGTCATCAATAAGTCCGTTATTGAGCTCAACTTGAGTATAGGTTACTCCATAGTCCTTCAGTGAGCCTGCACCATCTTTTCCTCTTATACCGATGACTTCTTCCAATGTATCGTATGGCTTGCCGGTTATGGAGAGGAGCTCATCCCCCGGCCTCAAAATACCATAAAGGCACAAGGATAAAGCATGAGAGCCACAAGTTATACTATGTCTGACTAAAGCATCCTCTGCCTGGAACGCATGAGCATAAACGGCGTCGAGAATCTCTCTGCCCCTGTCATTATAACCATATCCGGTAGTGCCTGAAAAATGTGTGTCACTTAGTCTTTCACGCTGCATTGCGCGAATTACCTTAAGCTGATTTTGCTCCTTGACATAATTGATTTGGTCAAAGCTGTCTTTTACAGTATTTTCAGCTGTTTTAGCCAGTTCTATAATCCTTGAATTGATATTAAACTCTTCATAATGTTCTCTTTTGTTTTCCATATTGTCCTCGTTTATCCGGTATAATTATTATTCATTATTTTCATTAACTGTCTCATCATTTTTTTCTGCAGAATCTTCCGTTTCATTTGTCTCACTTGAAATCTTTCTTTGGTTTTCGATTTCTCTTTCCCTGGCTTCCAATTCATTTATATAAGCTTCAACCATTTCTCTGGTGACTGTGCTGGTATGCCAGAAATTTAATTGTTGTGAGGTTCTTAACATATATAGAGCCTTCTCTATATCTCCATTACGGTCAAGCATTTTAGCGTAATTATAATATATTTCGGGGAATGTAGGCTTATACTTCATGGCTTCCTGATAAGTCTCAAAGGCCTTATCATATTCACCTAAATTGAAATAGGAAGTTCCCAAATTGTCTAAGATTGCCGGATTGCTGCTATTATAATCCTTTGCCAACAGATTAAACTCCAATGCTTTTTCATAATCCCCCTTCTCGTTATAAAGCAAACCAAGTGTGGAATAAACATTGGTTGTTTCATAGGTTTTTATAAGTTCGTCCAGCAATTTTATAGCCTTATCAATTTTACCCTGTTTCCAGAAAACCAAAGCCTTCGTAATAAGCATGGTGTTTTTATCACTTTCAACCTTAACCCTGGCAAGAGCTTCTTCAATTTGGACAGAAGCTTCATCTATATATCCCATTTTTATAAGTAAAAAAGCATAGGTACCACGAATCTTGGCATTTTTTGGATCAATAGATACTGCTGCTTTAAGATCAGCGAGTGAACCTTCATAATCCCGGTTATGATACTTTTTATTGGCTTTGTTTTGATAAAAAACAGATCTGTTGAAATATATATAGATTAACAATAGAATAACAAGACCTACAATACCCCCGACAGGCCCCAACAACGTGTAAATAAAATATAATATGGCCAGCGGAAGAAGAATACGTGATAATGTATTTGAGGAACTAAGCATCAAACAAAACTCCTTTTATTAGACAGTAAGAATATATTATCACTATTCCCGGCCCTTTTCAATTCTAATGCAAAATGATAATCATAAGAACAAAAATGAAAACCAGAAATTATTCCAGAGGTAAAAAAACTCTGAAACGCGTACCTTTACCCAGTTTGCTGGCTACCTTTATACGACCGCCATGACGTAGTACAATTATTCTGGCTATGGAGAGACCTAAGCCGTGACCTCCCTTATCCCGCTCTCTTGCTGAATCCACCTGATAAAAACGATCAAAAATATTAGGTAAATCTTTTTCTGATATGCCCTTCCCATTGTCAATTACTGACGCAACTGCAAATTCGCCATCTTTGTCCAATCGCAGGGTAATATTGCCATCCGGTTCTGTATACTTTATAGCATTATCCACAAATATTCTTAAGGCCTGTTTAATTCTGTCCCTGTCGCCGTTAACAAATATGCCGGGCTGTATATGACTCTCTATATTGTGCTTGGTTTCAAGCATCAGAGTATCCTTAACCATTTCTTCCATCAGTTCACTCATATTAAACTTGTCTTTGATAAGAACCATTGTATCCTTATCATTTCTTGCAATGAAAAGCAACTTATCCACAAGATCCTGCATATTTTTCGATTCCTTGTTTATGGCTTCAATTGATTCATACAGGATTTCCTTGTCATCCTTACCCCATCTTTCAAGCATTCTGGCATAACCCTGTATTACTGCAATCGGGGTGCGAAGCTCATGTGAAGCATCAGATACAAATTGCTTTTGTTTTTCATAAGCTTTTTCAATTCGATCCATCATACGGTTAAATGTTAATGATAATTCGATAAGCTCATCGGTTGAATTACTTACATTCAGCCTTAAATTCAGATTCTGTGAAGAAATATTATTTGCCTTTTCTACAAGCTCGTCAAGTAATTTAAAGGTTTTTTTCGTCAGATAATTACCTTGTACATAAATTGTAAGCACAGAAATCAAAAACAGCAAAATGGCCAGAGCACCGATAATTGCTATTTCAATCAGTATAATTGTAATATCGAAGTAGGTTATTAATTTTACGCTCTGATTCTCTATGAAACAGTTTCTTACAAAAGAAACATAAACTCTTTTGTTGTTAATTTGTGCCCCGATGTAAGCTATATCATATACATCTATATTTTCGGAAATGAGTTTATTAGATATTGCAATAATTTGGCCGTCTGCATTAATCAGAGAAAATAAACTGTCATTATTAGATTCAATTGTATCAACAAGCCCGGCGAGACTGGTTTGTGCTTCTAGAGCATTAATTGAGGGCAAGGTTTCATAATACATGGAAAAAACCGAAAAGCCTATTACCAATATAAAAATGGTCACCAAAATTATAGAAAGCCATTGAGCAAACATTTTGGTGTAAAAAGACGATATGCTGGATGCCAATGAAGAATTAGGTTTCTTCGATTCAGATTTATTCCTGGTCTTCAAAAATATAACCTACCCCACGAATAGTTTTTATATAAGAAACCCCATATTTTTGGTCTATCTTGCTTCTGAGGTAACGTATATAAACATCTGTAACATTTGTATCCCCTACAAAATCATAACCCCATACATTCTCAATAAGTTTTTCCCTGTCCAGCACAATCCCCTTATTTTCCATAAGGTAAAGAAGAAGATCGTACTCCTTCTTTGAAAGAAATACCTCTTCTCCGTCATAGGTAACTTTATGCTGCATCTTGTTTAAAACCAACTTGCCTGAGGTGATAGTCTCACCTAAATTGTCCTTTGCTGACAAGGCTTTTCTTTTTAGTGCCACTCGTATGCGAGCCAGAAGCTCTTCTATTGCAAAGGGTTTGGTAACATAATCATCAGCCCCGCTATCCAAACCCGTTACCTTGTCAGAAATGTCGTCCTTGGCAGTCAGCATGATAATAGGTACATCAGAAAACTTTCTTATTCTTCTGCATACTTCAATACCGCTCATTAAGGGGAGCATCAGATCAAGAACAATTAAATCAATATCATTCTTTTCCGCTCTCTCAAGACCGCTTCTTCCGTCATATGCTATTTCCACTTCATAGCCTTCATGTTTGAGCTCAAGCTCTAAAAAACGGGCTATTTTACTTTCATCTTCTATAACCAATATTCGCTCTGCCATAAGATAAAACCTGTCTCCCTCATTCTACTGTATATTCATCATATCCCTCTTCTTTATCGGAATCATATCCGGTTTCCTTAGTTTCGGGTTCATTCGATTGATCAGTTCCAGTTCTCACCGGAACCTGGCTATTGTTGTTTTCTGCTGTTTGAGTTCCGGTATCTTCATTGTTTTTACTATGGTGATTCCTGGTGTTATCCTTGCTTGTATCCTTATCTTTCATCTTATTATTTATGTTGTTAAAGATAGTATTGACATTTATATTACTGCTCTTTTCATCCCTTATACTAAACTTATACCCTAAAGTTGACAGCAGTATAAAAAATAATAATACAAAAACCCAAAGAGGAATAAGCAAAAGAAATAAAATTATCGGAATTTTGAACAGGACGGATTCTTTGTCTTCAACAACTAACTTGGTGTCAAAGCCTTTTTGCAGTATATCTGCAAATTTATCGCCATTATCTTTTCTATGCTTCTGGTTATGACGACTGTATCCTTTACCTGTTTTTGTTCTCTCAAAATCAATTATTGCATCCAGAACATCACCATTGTTTTTCTCAAGAAAAAACTTAGCATCCTCATAGCTTGAATGGGTACGTTTTCTAAACTCATCAATCTGTTCTATTGTAATCATAGTATTACCTCCCGGTAAAGCAAGGGCACTTTAATAGTTGTTGTTCTCTCTGGCTTTGTCTTTTATTTTCTCCACAAAGTTCTGCACGTTAACATTGGGGTCCGGTATTTCACGAAACATAAATTTGTAACCCATAATAAGCATAACAAATGCTACAAGCAATAATATATGCCATATTGGACCTAAAACCAACAATAAAAGCAGCGGTACAGGAAAATCTCTCCCTGTTCTGTCTATTATGATAAGCTTAATATCTATAAGCTTTTGTACCACTCTTACCAGTCCATTAAGCAGACGATTTGCACCACCATGGAAATTACTTCTTTTCTGGTATCCTGTTCTCTCTTTTTCAAAAGCAATTATTGCTTCCAGAAGATCACCGTTGTATTTTTCCAGATAGTACTTAGCCTCATCATAATTTGCATTTGTTCTCCTTCTAAATTCATCGATTAATTTAATATCCATTGTATAGGCACCTCCATTTGATTCTCGCTTGTTAAAGCTCTACAATCCATATTGTAGGACACAATTATTAGGCGCACATATCAGATAAATTAGAGTTTAATTAGAATCAGTTTGCAAATCAATTAATCAGGCTATATATCAGAAACTGTTTATAAATAACGCTGACAGATAACCCTATAGGCTATCTGTCAGTATTGAACAACGTAAGTTTATCTAAATAATACAATTTACTGCTTGACCACATTACGCCTTATTAGGTTTGACTTTTTCAGTAATCTTTAAAAATGCTATAAGAATCAACGTTATAGCACATCCCGCTGCTGCTACCAAAAACGAATATGTATACACTCCTATAGAGCTCAGTAGATTTGATATGATAGGGAATATCAGTGCCGATACACCAAAGCCTACCATAACACAACCATAATTAAGCCCCATATGCTTTGTTCCGAACAAATCTGCAGCCGTTGCCGCATATACACTTGCAGAACCTCCAAAACAAAATGCTATAGCCGATATGCACACTAAAAACAGTACACCTTCGGCGAATATCATAACAAGCGAAGATGCAAGAGTTATCAAAGAAATCAGCATTATAGCACCTTTTCTTCCGGCATAGTCAGAAAACCATGAGGTAAGCAAGCGTCCGCTGGCACTTGCCACACCGGTAAGCATTACTCCAAAAGCCGCCAGATTTTCTGTAAGTCCACGTTCCATCCCCAGGGATATAAACAGTGGATTTAGTATAAAATATGCCGGCAGGAGGAAGAACATGGAAAATGTAAGCAAATAAAACTCTTTTGTCCGAAGCATTTCCTTAGTTGTAAACTGCTTTTGAGTACTTACGGGCATATTGCTCTGCTGCTTCGTTTCAGGATTATTTAATAGCAGTGAACAAATTGAACAGATCACAAGAAACAAAATTCCAAACAGCAGAAAGGTCTTTGGAACGCCCCAGTCTGCAAGTAACATCTTAGTTAATGGCGCAAATAATACTAGTGAAAAACCAAATGCGCACACCATCATTCCAGTAGCAAAGCCGCGTTTGTCCGGGAACCATTTTTGTACTACCGACACAGTGGTGGTATAAACACAACCGACCCCAAAGCCGCCTATTATACCGTAAAAAACATATATAAGCCAGGGTGAAGACTGGGGAGTAAACGAGCTTAAAATCATTCCCAATCCAAGAAAAATACTTCCTGCCAGTGCAACCGGTGAAGGGGAGTACTTATCCTGCATACGTCCCCCAATAATAATTCCGATAACAAATGCGGCAAGCATAATTGACGACGTAATCGAAGCACTGGCCGGATCCCATGAAAGATGTGCTGAAACCGGTCCTTTAAATACACTCCACATATAAATTATGCCTGCACAAAGCTGGATTATCATCCCCATTACAAGGATCAGATATCTGTTTTTGACTACTACCTTCATTCCGTACTACTCCTTATTAATTTAATTCTTTTAATATAAACAGCTCTCACCATGCTACGAATCATACTCCTCGAACTATTCATATTAAAAGCCTGATTATTCATATAATCAGGCTTTAAGTATTTTATCATAATATTTTATCTCATACAATCGGGCAATAAAATTTAAATCGAGATTCCCATTGGTTCTGAACATTTGATGAAGCCTGAAAGCCTCTCATTTTCTAATATTCTGCGTTCTTCCTTCTTGCACCATGCATCTATTCCGCCTTCTATACAGCGGGTTTCCAGCTTACCTGCAGCGTAAGGATTACCTTTCAAATGTGGTGCATCCAGTATTCCAACTCTGATAGCTTCCGCCAATACCTCCGGGTTGGTAAAAGGATCTTTTCCCTGTGATTTTCCCATCATCCTGCTTAACTCTACTATGGCATCCAGAATAACTGAAGCTTCCCTCAGAAGCTCATCCCTCCGGCTAATTACAGCAGGATCCAGCTTAGAATCAGCATTGCCAGAAACACAATTTTGAATGACTCCTTGTACAATCTCGCAGCTCTCTATAACATCTTTTGCTTCTGCGGCATGGTCGCCTTCACAGTATCCTACCACATGGATAATATGCGGTTTAATCTGGAGCGCATGCACTGTAGAAGCAGCAAGCTGTCCTTTGGCAACATTCTCCCTTGGAGACAGATGGAGAAGTCCTGCACGGGCTTGCCTGTATGAAGTAAAATTCCTGTCATGCAGCGATTCAATAAGCTGAATTTTCGCCAGCATCTTGGCAAGATCCATGGCCGGTGTTATCATAGGCGGCGAATTGAACATATATTGTGCCACATAGTGTTTGACACCCATGGCTTTTGCGTTATATGCCGCCAGATAAGCCATGACCACAGCAATTGCATCGTGAGCATCCCGAAGACTCCAATGATGAGCTTCGTTCACTTCCAAAGGAATGTCATTCTCGCCATACCAGCGCATTGCTTCCTGGTTTTCCTTTATAGCAATTTCGGGAATGCGTTTTGATCGTCCGTCAAGCACACTGTACCAGCACAGGGGAACAGCTCCCCAGGCATTATTAATAGTTTCTTTTGAAAGCCTCGCCCACGACACCAAGTCCCTTGTGCCGCTGTAAATACGGAGTAACGGATAATTTCCTGCCCGGCTGGCTTCTTTGATGCGAACAAGATGGTCTTTGTTGCGTACGGGGACACCACCGCCACCGCTCTGCATAGGATCCATTTCTTCAGGTCTGAAAAAGGATTCTTGAGCATTCTGATCCGGTGCAACAGAAATAACATCCAACACTTCGGATTCGGCAATTGTACGAATCCCCTCTATTGTTCTTTCTAAATCAGGAAGGCCAAAATGATGGCGAAGTAACGGAGTTGGCTTTGCTGATTCCATTCTGTCGATCAGGTTGTCGATATTCTTCTTTGTGACACAAACCCCACCGTCGCATCCCAGAAATTCCATAACCGAGGATGTGTTTTCAAGCCCTGTGAAACAGCGCTCAAATATTCCTGTTTCCTCCGCGACCCGACATACCGGAGGTGTTCCGCCAAATCCGAACCGGTACTTAGCTAGTTCACTCTCTCCCATTTTCGCCTTGAAATCCTGCAATAGCTTTTCAGCTACCTCAGGTGTTAATCGATAACTCAAGCCGACAATATCCGGCTTATATGCTTTAATTTCTTGTATAAACTCGTCTACAGGAACAGCCGCACCCAGAAATCGTACTTCGTAACCCAATTCTTGGGCCAGTTTCAGAAATCTCACCACTCCTGCAACATGAACACAGTTCCCTATTGCACCTGCAATAATCTTTCCTTTCATGGCTGATCTCTCCTTTAATTATTTTTAATCCCCTCTGTGATGAAGCTTCTAATCTCTCTTATTGACATACCTGTGAGCCCCATCCGGTCTGCGGTTCGCCCGCACTCCCAATAATCTGTGTTGTGCAGTATAGAACTCAGCATAATAATAGAATCGATAATAGGTGTAGGTACACCGCAAAGCTTCCCGAGGGATGCTATTGGAACCAGGCTCATAGGTACATCCTCAGTAATGTACCTGGTCATAACTGTCTTCGGAGCCATAATCCCATCGTAACCACGATTATTTCTCATTGCTTCGTAGAGCGTTCGGCCGGCCGCATCATAAGCCATATACAGCCATTCACGTGCTGTCATAGCCTGAAAGCCCAGTGCTTCAGCAACATTAACACGCTCTCTGTCCATTTTCTCCAGTATCATTGCAACTGACGGAGTTATACCCTCTGTATAATATTCAAAATCACCATTAGTGCTCTCAATTCTGCCTGCATTCAATACGGTCACTGCTGGGTGGAAAATCGAACCAATATTATTTAAGCTGGTCTTCATAACATTGTCCCCGGGTATAAATTGTGGTAATGCTGTACGAAGTATTCTAACCACCTCAGGAGTCCGGTGGGCAGGAATTGCGGCTACCGGAACACTATTTTTTATGCGGAAAATTTGTGTTTGTGCCGGGTTTATAGACCGGCTGGCATAGAGAAGTGTCTGCGCTTCACACACCACAACATCAGCTGTACAACCACTTTCTTTTAATATGGCCAGTACTTCAAGCGCTCCACCCGTTCTGCCCGGGTTAAGGACAATAATCTGATCATCCACAAGATGCGGTACAAGCTGCTCTGCGATAAACTTATGTCCTGTTGCAGGGAGCACCACCATAATTACATCTCTTCCATGAATAGCTTCTCTTATATCATTAGTTACAATTTTTAACTCGGCAAAGCCATGAGGTATGTGATCGCAGTTGGATAAGATCTCTATACCTTTTCCTTCTTTTATTGCCCTGATTCTGTCCTCGCCCCGATTATACAGACTCACATCGATACCGGATAAAGACAGATGCCCAGCCATGGCAGTTCCTCCATGCCCTGCACCCAATACAGCAAATTTATACTTACTTTTAACGATTCCCCTATCCATATGTTGCCCTCCAGTCTTGTTTTATGTATTCCCCATACTCTTGTTTTTAATTTATTATCATTCATGCAAGAGTAATTCAATCATTTTATCAAAGTGGTAAACAACTCAATTTCTTCCTTCAGAAAACTGCTATATGCCTCAAGAAATCACATGATATATATTTGTGCAGTAAATATTGCCTACAAAAAGAATAGAAACAAAAACGGCCACATATCTGCAAATAAACAATAAGCGCGGTGTTACATAAGATTATTATAACAGAGAGATTGAACACAGAATAGACTATTTAAATAAAAAATACAGTGGACGGTGTCAGGTATTGATTTAGCATACATTATGAATATACACAGTAAAAAAACAAAAATAAACTTTTTATTATAAATATATATGGTAAGATAAAGAAAGTAAATGATAAAATATCCATGTTATCTGTTACTAATTGTAAAACGTTTATATGGCAGAGAGTAAGAAAACCTCCAATAAAACGAGGAGTAGTGTTTATGATAATAAAAAGAAAAAAACACATTGTATTGCTTTGCGTTATTGCTCTCTGCCTATTAGCAATGGTTTTATTAATTGTCAAATCCATTCCATATAATGCATTAACAAAAAACTATTCTGATAATGATAGCCCACAAAAAATAAAAATTACTAATGATGAGTATAAAGCCTATGAAAAATACGATATTATGATTTCTGAGGATTATTTAATAGATGAACAAAAGGGAACAAAATATAGTATAATTGAAAATTTCCTAAAGGATCAAACTGTGCTAAGCTCACAACAGTTAGGGAATGGCGTGTATTATGAAACTTATCAATATAATAATATTAGCGAATTATTACCTGATTTTGATTCTTTAATTGAGATTGCTTTTATCCAGGATAGAGATTTTAGTAGATATTGTATAACATATAATACATTAAATAATGAATATGTAATTCTAGAATATTATAACAATGGATTTGAAACAAAAACCATATTAAACAAATCTACAAATGAATTAATAATACTAAATAACAATAATGAGAAAACGTTGTATGAAAATTTTAAATAATCTTAATTCAATTGATATATTGATTAAGAGTATTGCAAATAACCGCAGTTATAGATCCTGATGCAATAATAATCAAAACATCTATTGGTGCAAGTACTATACCTGCAA
>JAAYTR010000256.1 GCA_012523685.1 Clostridiaceae bacterium
GAAGGGCAGGAAGAAATTAAGTCACAAATAGCGGAATTATCTTTAAAAGTTGACAAACAAGAAATTGAAACAACTGGTCTAAAGGCTGTGAAATAAGAAACCAATATTTAATAAAACCATATGTAAAACTTCCCTTATGACCCTGTTTTAGCAGGACAAAAATATAGTTTTCTCATTACAGATGAAAAAGGTAATTATGTACTGGAATACTCTATTTCCGATACATTGTATAAGAAAGTGCCTTTAAGCGTTATATATATTAATGCAAAAACTATAATCCTGAAATTTGATTACTAGAAAAAGATGATGACATTTCCTTTATTATCAAGTATAATAAGATAAAGGATTACAGTGGAGCCGAAGGAATACAAGGCCAGGCCGAAGTAAGACACGGCGACAGGTAATACTTATTTAACAACAACTCAGGCAGACTGGGGGGGAATTATGGGGACGAATCTTCTGATTATGAAGATACGTCCCCTTGATTATGTTAGTGATTTTTGTCAATGAAATATACTTGTAAATTGTATGACATATAAATTTCATGAATTTGCCAAGGAATCTTCATATAGTAGTGATAGAATGATAGTGAGGTAGTGTTATGCGTTTTTGTCGACACAGCCTTTCTTAAGGATTCTTTTATATAAAGAATGAGAGGACCCCCTAATTCAATTCTGTTGGTTAGGGGGTCCTTCCAGCTTAATTATGGCGGAGGGCGTGGGATTCGAACCCACGTGCCGTTTCACCGGCAACTCGATTTCGAGTCGAGCTCGTTATGACCACTTCGATAGCCCTCCGTATACAGGCTCGAAAAAATCAAGCGTAATTAATTATAAGGTATATTGTAGTGTAAATCAAGATACAGCTTTTTACCGCAATGTCCTAAAAAACTCCTTTAACACTTCTTCGCAGGCTTCTTCCATTATACCGCTATAAAGAGTAGGCGAATGGTTGAAGCTGCCTTTTGCAAACAGGTCAACCACTGAACCGCATGCTCCGCCTTTTGAATCATATGCCCCAAAATAAACGGTACTGATCCGTGAGTTTATAATAGCTCCAGCGCACATAGGGCATGGCTCTAATGTTACGTATAATTCGCAATTATCAAGGCGCCAGGAGTTTAGCTTTTTGCAGGCCTCATCTATTGCTAATATTTCGGCATGAGCCAGAGCGTTGCTGCTGTTTTCTCTCAGATTGTGCGCTCTGGCTATTATATTACCTTTATGGACTATTATTGCACCTACAGGGACTTCACCCAAATCGAACGCTTTTCGGGCTTCTATAATGGCCTGTTCCATGTAAAGATTTTTCATGGTGTTATTCATTCCTTTTTATGTGAGTAATTGTCGTTCTGAAATACCTCGGTCATTCTGTGTGTCAGTGAGAATTTTTTTGTTAAACTAAAGATCCTTCGACTCCGCTAACGCTCCGCTCAGGATGACACGGGGAGAGGGCTGCGCTCCGCTCAGGATGCCGGTTTAACGCCCTGGATGACAGGTAGTAGCTCAAAATGACAGGTGGTATCCAGTATGACAAACAAATTATTTCCATAATAATTTTATCATATCTTTCGCATTTTGCAGGCTTTGCGGCAAAAATGCATGGAAATCTCGCATGAGTATTTATATAATATCATAAACTTTATCATGGACAGACGAAATTATGGCGTATACCGCCGATATTCAAAAAAGCCAGGTATCAATAAAGGCAAAGATTACACCGGATTATTCAGGGAAAGAATACCTTTAACCCCGGAGAATATTTTTTTGCTTATTTTACCCCTTTTGTTAATGCTAATTCTGGTGCCGCCTCCTAAGGATGTTGTGGCAGAACAAGCCGAGATACCAATAGAAGAAAATGTTGAACCAATTTCTATAGTAGTGTTTTATAATAATGATTCAGTTATTGACAAGGCTGATCTGGAAGAATATTTAATCGGTGTAGTGGCAGCAGAAATGCCACATAGCTATAACCAAGAAGCGTTGAAAGCTCAGGCTGTTGCGGCCAGAACATTTGCCGTAAGCCGTGCCAGAGGGCTCTACGGCTCTTTTTCAGAGCATTTTGGTGCTGATGTCTGTACAGACTCAAGCCATTGCCAGAGCTGGATTTCAATGGATGAATTTTTAGAAACAGGCGGGAATGAAACTGATTGGGCAAAAATATCTCAGGCTGTAGCAAGTACTAAAAATATAGTAATGACCTATGCAGGCCAATTAATTAATCCTCTTTATCATTCTAACAGCGGAGGCGCCACAGAGAGCATTGAGGCTGTATGGTCAAACTTAGGAGAGGTTCCGTATTTAAAAAGTGTTTACAGCCCTGATGAAAGTGTATATAACGAATTTGAAGGAAGCACAGTTTTTACATGGGATGAAATAAAAAAGAAAGTAAAAAATAAGTATCCTAAGGTTGAATTTAAAAACGACCCGACCCAAGATTTAGAGATTATTTCCTATACCTCCAGCGGTAGAATAGAAAAGATAAGACTTGGCTCTATAGAAATGCCAGGAACCGAATTAAGAGAATTATTAAATTTGCCTTCTACAAATTTGGAGTTCAGTTTTCCGGATGAAAACAGTGTTGAAATAATTTCAAAAGGCTTTGGCCACGGCGTTGGAATGAGCCAATGCGGGGCCGATGCTCTTGGCAAAAAGGGCTATTCATACAAAGAAATTTTAGAGTTTTATTATACAGGTATATCGGTTGAAGAATTGAGGCATTAAAAGTATAAAACCACTTCCGTTGGCAATAATACAAAACGGAGGTGGATATTGTGAACAACAAGGGAAAATTTAAAGATGAATTACCCGGAGAAAACAAATTTAAATCTTTTTTTAAGGAAAGTGGCTTTTATATTGCAATAGTAGTTGGATTATGTGCTTTAGCTGCAGGTGCGGTTTATTTCTCAACAAATCAAATACTTAGTGACCCGGAACCCGAGCCTTATCAGGCGCAGGACAACGAACCACAGGATGATTTTGGACTTGATATATCGCAGTATGAAAAACCCTTTTACGAAGAACCGGATCAAAGCTCCATAATTGATGAAGGTACAGATTATTTTGAGGATGATCCCTTTATCGGTATGGAAGATATGAACCCCGAAGACAGTGAAATAATTGAGGATGTAGATGAAGTACCTGAAACAAATGTGACCGAAATCAATAACGGACCACGTGAAGAAGATGCTTCTGTTACCACAACCGGGAACGCAGAAACAGCAGCTGATGACGATGCCGCAACCGAAGATGTAGTTTTAGCAATAGTAAGACCGGCCTTCAGCCCTCCTGTTGCAGGAAAAATACAGACAGAGTATTCCATGGATAAGCTGATTTTTTCACCGACCTTTAACGAATGGCGTACTCATAGCGGTGTAGATATTGCAGCGCCCAGAGGGGAAGTTGTCCGTGCTATTGGAAATGGTACTGTTGCCGAGATAAAAAATGATCCGAGATATGGGTTCACAATTGTAATAGACCACAAAAACGGTTATAAATCGGTATATTCAAATCTCGTCAGTGATCAAACCATGCAGGTAGGGCAAGAAATTAAACTTGGAGACCCTATTGGTGCCGTCGGGGCAACTGCAATATTTGAAAGTGCAGAGCCTACCCATCTTCATTTTGAACTGTACAAAGAGAATAAGCTGGTGGACCCTGCAGCGTATATGGATTTTCCGAAAGCAAATTAGTGCGGAAGTAATAAGTAAAAACATGAGAGAGGCAATATCCAGCCTCTCTTTTTTATATTTTAGCTTTGTCCACAGATTAACCAGATAAACGCTTGTATCATATAATGGAATCAAAAAGGAGATGTATATAGATGAAATATGAAGAAATCAGACAGTATCTAAAACAAAATCCTTATTGTTTCCGTACCTTGAGAGAACGCGAAGAAGAAATGAATAACAGGATTATGGAACGTGAAGGTAAAAGAATATATTTTGCACAAGCTTCCAACAGATATCATGACGAAAACATGAGAGACATTGAATTGTAAATCTAGTGTGAATTTACGCCCAAAACCCATATTAATAAAGATATAGATACTTCTATTAACAGCTGAACAAGGATATTTTAAAATAGGGGTATAGAGGCCAGCCTTTCCTAATATATATAGTATCGGGACATCAAGCCAAATCAGGCGCAGTGCGGGAGGCAGGCGTATGAGACACTACATAGAGGAACGCGCCTTGGAGCTTGGGAGCTTCATTATTGAAAACAGGACGACGGTCCGGGCCGCTGCACAGAATTTCGGGATATCGAAATCTACAGTACACAAAGATGTGACCGAGAGACTAGCAAAATTAGATCCGCTGATGGCGGGGCAGGTTAAGAGGATACTGGATGAAAACAAGGCCGAACGTCATATCCGTGGCGGAGAAGCAACAAGACAAAAATATGGTAGAGATAGCAGAAAAGTCGGTTGAAACCGGCTTTTTGCATGTAATATAAGTTATTTATCATTTTTGCTATTGATATAAGGGAAATATATTGATAATATAAAAACTGTGTACAATTCAAAAATACAAGCCAATGATAAAGATTAAAGGGGTTGTAAAGGTTGGGCCTTGGATTAGATATCGGTCTGGATTTAGGAACTGCATCAGTATTGATTTATATAAAGGGAAAGGGGATTGTCCTGCGGGAACCTTCAGTTGTGGCAATAGACAAGAATACTGACAGAATATTAGCAGTAGGTGAAGATGCCCGGAAGATGCTGGGCAGAACCCCGGGAAATATTATAGCAATACGTCCTTTACGTGATGGTGTAATATCTGATTACCACATAACCGAGAAAATGCTGAAATATTTTCTTAATAAGGTGTGCTCAAGAAGCTTTTTTAAACTCTTTAAACCAAGGGTTATGATTTGTGTACCCTCAGGTGTTACAGAAGTTGAAAAAAGAGCAGTTGAAGATGCAGCAGTTCAGGCAGGAGCAAGGAAAACCTATCTTATTGAAGAACCCATTGCGGCTGCAATCGGAGCTGGAATAGATATAACAAAGGCTTGTGGAAGTATGGTGGTTGACATTGGTGGAGGCACAACCGATATAGCTGTTATTTCACTTGGAGGAACGGTTGTAAGCACCTCTGTAAAAATCGCCGGTGATAAATTTGATGAGGCCATTATCCGTTATATGCGCAAAAAGCATAATGTTATGATTGGCGAGAGAACAGCCGAGGATCTTAAGATAAATATAGGAACAGTGTTCCCCAGACAACAGAAAGTTCAGATGGACATAAGGGGCAGAAACTTAGTTTCAGGGCTGCCAAAGACAATTACCGTTACCTCTACCGAGCTTATGGAAGCTTTGGAGGAGCCTGTGTCCAGCGTAGTTGAAGCGGTGCATTCTGTGCTTGAAAGAACCCCTCCGGAACTGGCTGCGGATATAAGTGACAGAGGTATTGTCATGACAGGCGGAGGATGCCTTGTATATGGAATGGACAAGCTTCTGGAATATAAGACAGGAATTAAAGTGATTATTGCGGATGATGCGGTATCCTGCGTGGCAATAGGAACAGGAAAGACTCTGGATAATCTGGATTATCTTAAAAAGGAGCTATTTACAGATATAAGCTGATATCGTGATTAAAGGTATTGAATGTATGGACCAATGGAAGATGTTTTCATTGGTCTGTTTGTTATTTTAAGCGGCCTTATTTTGTCATTCTGAATGTAACGAAGCGCGGCCCACCTGTCATTCTGAGCGTTAGCGAAGAATCTTCTCCGGTAATTTTTGCGTGAAAATAATTTTGTGGGTATAATAATATAAAAAAATAATATAATAGGCCGAAACACAGAGTGAAACGGAGAAACAGATGAAAACTGCAGGAATTTGTATTGGTGCGTCCACAATCACAATGGTATGTATACAGGAAAATGAAAAAGCATTGGCAGTAGACAAAACCTTCTCTATACCTCACGAGGGAAACCCCAGGGGAATACTGCTTGATTTATTAAAACAGGACAGTGTTAAAAATGCCGATCGAATAGTGGTTACAGGTCGTAAATTAAGACATCTGGTTAACGCTACTACTTTGTCCGAGCCTGAGGCCATAGAAGAGGCATACAAATATATAATAAAAAATCAAAACCGGGATGATATTCAGGGTTTTGCCCGGACATCACCGGATTCCCCGGCTGTAATAGTGAGTGCAGGCGGCGAGACCTTCATGGTATATAAGCTTGACGCAAAAGGCCGGATAATTGATGTTAAAAGCGGAAATAAATGTGCGTCGGGTACAGGCGAATTCTTTTTACAGCAGATAAAGAGAATGGATCTTCCCATAGAAGAGGCCATCGAAATTGCCGATTCGGGTAATCCGTACAAGGTGGCAGGCCGCTGCAGTGTTTTTTGCAAAAGTGACTGTACTCACGCACTGAACAAGGGAGCGGCAAAATCAACTGTGGTAGCCGGCTTGTGCAAAATGATGGCCGATAAAATAACCGAGCTTTTAAAGGGCGAAGATCTATCTAAGGTAATACTGGTAGGCGGAAGCTCCTCCAACAGAATTATGGTAGGGTACCTCAAAGACGCTGGTCTGGATGTGGTTATTCCAGCTCACAACAATTGTTTTGAAGCTTTGGGAGCGGCGTTATGGGCATTGGAAAATGAGACAATTCCAATTAATATAAATGAATTTTTCAAACAAAGCGGACATGAGTTTCCGCATCACAAGCCTCTGTCAGAGGCCAGGTCAAAAGTAAGGTTTATGAAATCGGTAAGAGGTAAAGCAAATAAGGACGATGTTTGCATTCTGGGGCTGGATGTAGGCTCTACAACAACCAAGGCAGTATTAATGCGAAAAGAGGATCAGGCCATCCTTGCCGGTGTATATCTTCGTACCAATGGTGATCCGGTGGCGGCATCGAGAAAGTGCTATGAAGGCATTAGTTCTCAGCTGGATGTTCCGGTAAATATAATCGGCTTGGGCATAACGGGCTCGGGGCGGCAAATTGCTGGTCTTCATGCTCTGTCCCCCGCTGTTATTAATGAGATAATCGCTCACGCCAGAGCAGCTGCATTTTTTGATCCAAAGGTTGATACCCTGTTTGAAATCGGAGGACAAGACGCTAAATATACCTATCTTACAAACGGTGTGGCTTCGGACTATGCCATGAACGAGGCATGTTCGGCAGGAACCGGATCGTTTTTGGAGGAATCGGCACTTGAGGCTCTTAATCTCAAGGTTGAGGACATAGGCGAAATAGCCGTAAAGGGTGAGGCGCCCCCGAACTTTAACGATCAGTGCGCCGCTTTTATAGGAAGTGATATTAAAACCGCCATACAAAACGGCATTTCCAGAGAGGATATAGCAGCCGGACTTGTATATTCTATCTGTCTGAACTATTTAAACAGGGTTAAAGGCAACAGAACCGTGGGGCAAAAGGTATTTATGCAGGGGGGTGTATGCTACAACAAGGCAGTTCCGGCAGCAATGGCAAATTTGACAGGCCGGGAGATTATAGTTCCTCCCGAGCCGGGCCTGATGGGAGCTTTTGGGGTTGCGCTGGAAACCATGTCAATGATTGATAACGGGCAGATTGAAGCTCAAAAATTTGATTTATCAGAGCTTGCAGACCGGACAGTTGCTTATGAGGACCCTTTTATCTGTCAGGGCGGAAGGGAAAAATGCGATCGCAAATGCCAAATATCACGGATTAGAATAGGAAATAAAACCTATCCTTTTGGCGGGGCATGTAACAAATATTATAATCTTTTTGCCAACAAGAAAGAGGCAGATATAAAAGCGCTGGACCTTGTTGCCTTAAGAGAGCGGCTGCTTTTAAAATATGCAGGTATTAGTACAGACAATAATCATCACGGCAATGATGCTAGTGACTCAAACGTGCAAAAAAAGGAATATAACAGGGGTAAGGTTGGTATAAATTTTTCACTCATGACCAATACCTTATTGCCGCTATATGCTGTATTCTTTAAAGCTTTGGGCTATGAAGTGGTTTATCCCGATAAATTTGATGCCGAAGGATTATCCCGCAAAGGTGCCCCGTTCTGCTGGCCCGTAGAACAGTCTCACGGCATTTTTCAGGACCTTTTGAGTCTTGAACCCGATATTATATTCCTGCCCCATGTAAAGGCATTTCCGGTGCCCGGAGGACAGGATGTGAGTGTATGCTGTCCCTTTGTACAATCAGAACCATATCTTCTTAAATCTGCTTTCCCTGAGCTTGAGAAAATTCAGGTACTTAGCCCGGTATTAGATATGACTACGGGTTACCAGGCTGCAGAAAAATCATTTGTCGATATGGCAAAAAGCCTGGGTCATTCTGCTAGCGAGGCGACAGCAGCTTTCAATAAAAGTTTGAAAGCACAAAACGATTTTCATGAAGCACTGATGCAGGAGGGAAGGAAAGTTCTTAAGGAAATTGAAGATTCTCCGGATACGGCCATTATTCTTTTTGGAAGACCATATAACGCATTTTCCGGACTTGGAAATATGGGAATACCCAAGAAACTGGCATCAAGGGGCTACAGAGTAATTCCCCAGGATTTCCTGCCTGTGTTTAACGAGGATTCCCATGATAAAATGTATTGGGCATCGGGCCAGTGGATTTTAAAAGCTGCTCATTTTGTAGCCAGGCATGAAAAGCTTTTTGGCGTGTATATAACAAACTTCAGCTGCGGCCCCGATTCCTTTTTAGTGACCTACTTTAGAAACATAATGGGAAGTAAACCGTCTCTAACTTTGGAGCTTGATTCCCATACTGCCGATGCAGGAGTAGATACGCGTGTAGAAGCATTTTTGGATGTTGTGTGCCGTTACAGGGATATGGAAGATTCTGCGAAGGATAATAAGGTGTTGTCCGGTACAGAGCCTGTAAAAACTGCTGAAGTGGTGAAGATTGCAAATAAGGTATATGTTGTTACCGGCGATGGAGAAAAATACCCGATAGACCATCCCAAGGTGAAGATTCTGGTACCCTCAATGGGGGAAATAGGAGCAAAGATGCTGGCAGCTACCTTGAGCTATGTAGGAGCCAATACCGTTGCCCTTCCTACTCCCGGAGAGAAGGAGCTTAATATTGGCAGGAGATATACCTCCTGCAAGGAATGTCTTCCTCTTTTGCTCACCTTTGGCAGCCTTGTACGCTATATAGAAGAGAAGTGGAATGGTGAGGACATCCTGGTTAATTTTATGCCTGAGGCCTCGGGACCCTGCCGTTTCGGGCAGTATAATGTTATGATGCGGGAACTGGTGGCTCAAAAAGGTCTTAAGAATGTTGCCATGTTATCTTTAACCGCTGAGAATTCATATGCGGGATTTGGAGTTAAATTTGCCCTTAGGGCGTGGCAATCCATTGTAATTTCTGATGTTCTGGATGATATATACAGCGCCATTATTGCCCTGGCAAAAGATCCTGAATCTGCAAAAGAAACATTTGACAAGGTTTCGGAGAATTTGATTGAGGCCATCAGAACAAAGTCCTGGCCTGAGCTGAGAAGGAGAATTGTGGCAGCTTCCAAAAGACTGGGAGCAATTCCCCGTAAGGCTGAGCTTGAGGACATCCCCTCTATTGCACTTACAGGAGAAATTTATGCCAGAAGGGATGAATTCTCACGACGGGATCTGGTAGAGAGACTCAGCAGAAAAGGCTTTTGGGTGCGTATAGCCCCTGTTGGAGAATGGATTCATTACTGCGATTATATTGTTCAAAACAGGCTGGTTGCAAAATCTAAATTATTTGATCGGGTAAAAAACCGCCTGACCTGTATGGTGAAAAACCCTTATGAGTTTGAGATTAAATCTATTCTTACTCAATCAGGTTTATATAGAATGAGTGACAGTGACGTTGAGCGTATAGTAGATGTTGCATCCGAAGTTATATCGCCCCGGCTTACCGGAGAGACGGTATTAACTGTCGGAGCGGCTTTAAGTGAGATTGTGGAGGAGGTTAATGGGGTTATTTCTCTTGGCCCCTTTGGCTGTATGCCCGCCAGACTTTCAGAAGCACTTGTTACGCAAAATCTAAAGGATACAAAGCTTAAAGTTTCCAGGGAAAAAGAACTGGTACAACGGGTCATGGAGGAGCACCCCGCTTTGCCGTTCCTGTCTATTGAAACCGACGGGAATGCTTTCCCCCAACTGATTGAGTCCCGGCTGGAAGCTTTTCTGCTGCAGGTCGAACGGGTATATGAAACCACAATGTCAAGGGGACGGTTCTTGTGACACTCTCGGTGTCAAGGGGACGGTTCTTGTGACATTATCCCTTTGACATCACTCACGGAACCTATTCCACTTAAAGTTACCGTTTATAGTCACATAAAATAATCCTAAAGTACAGCACACTGTTAGCCGATAATTGTACTGAAGAAATAATTATCGGAGGAGCATAAATCTTATGATAAGAGGGCTCTATACATCAGGGTACAGCATGCTTACCTTAAACAGGAAAATGGACGTAGTATCCAACAACATGGCAAATGTGAACACCAACGGCTTTAAGAAAGATACCGTTGTATTTGAGGAATTTTCTGATGTATTGGTTAGGCGCTTCTTTGATGGCAGTGATAATTCTCCCAGACCGGTAAGAATAGGCAATATGACGTTATATAATGACATTGCCGAGGTTCACACCGACTTTACCCAAGGGACTTTAGAGAACACCGGTATCAGTAGTGATGTTGCTATTGACGGTGATGATGGAGCCTTTTTCTGCATAGCTGTTCCTCAGAATAATCAATTTCTCGAATATTATACCAGAGACGGGGCATTTAAACTCGATTCTGTCGGCCGCCTTGTTACAAGGGACGGTCACGCTGTTATGGGGCAAAACGGACAAATAATACTTAATGGTTCTGATTTTACAATTACTTATAGAGGCGAAGTAATCCAAAACGGAGAAACTGTTGACACCTTGAGAATCCGTAAGTTTGAAAATCCTGAATCACTTAGAAAATATGGTTTTAATCTTTTAACGGCAACGGCAGAAAGTCAGGACGGCGTATTCGAAGGAACCATACAACAAGGCTTCGTTGAGCGCTCCAATGTGGATTCGGTAAAAGAAATGGTGGATATGATTACAGTATTGAGGGCTTATGAGTCCAATCAAAAGCTCATTCAATATCAGGATTCCACATTAGAGAAGGCTGTAAATGAAATAGGAAGAACATAATTATTTATAAATTTCACAGGATGTAAATAAGGATAAGGATGTCCAGGAATAAAAAAGGTGAAAACCTATGATGAGATCACTGTGGACCGCAGCGTCAGGCATGAAGGCCATGCAATTTAATGTTGACACTATATCAAACAATCTGGCCAATGTTAACACAATAGGCTATAAAAAAGAAAAGGCTGA
>JAAYTR010000257.1 GCA_012523685.1 Clostridiaceae bacterium
ACACTTTTTATAGCACTCGAAAAGACCTGTTCAATCTTAAGTGCCACAGGATATGAGCTATAGGTGCTGTAATCATATTCAACCATATCACTCTTCGAAACAACTTTGGAGTTTTTTCCGGATTTCACTACAATACTTCCTTCGGAGATCCCCTTAACTTGATTAGGGTCAATCTCTCTTTCAACAAATGTCGGGTCTTTTTCAACATCGACAAATCGTATTGCAACCTTACCATTACTCTTTAATTCGTATTGTTTTAAAACCTCAAGAATCTCACTTCCCTGATAGTATTTTTCATCAGTAAGAATTATAACCTCAACTTCCTTATCCAAATCACCAAGCATTGTAATGCTTGGTTCACTTAAGGAAAATAACTTATTTTTTGTAATATCAAATCTTAATCTGTCTCTTATTGAATCCAGACCTAAAAGTGCATTAAAAATAACTATTATAGCTATTACAACCGCAGTGGCTGCAAAAGCATATGAACCATATTTTAAACTTCTATTATTTATCTTCTTCATTTTATCACCCCTGACTCCAGCGCTTGTGTTCAATAACCCTTACAGTAAGGACAATAAACACTGCTGCATAGCTGATCATAAACATTATTGATGTTAAGTCGATAATTCCCTTATTAAAATCATTATAGCGATCCATAATGGAAAGCCATAAAAAGGCTTTATTCAGGAATCCGCTGAAGAAGCTGGCGAGGTAACCGATATTCTGAATAAGGAATATTGAAACAAGGCTGATTATTGCAGCTACAATCTGATTTTCGGTAAGGGAGGAAGCAAAGATTCCCAGGCTGACAAAAACCGCTCCAATCAAAATGTATCCCAGATACGAGCTTATTATCAGCATAATATCAGGTTTTCCCGCCATTATTGTAATTAAAGGGAAGATTAATGATGCGGCAGTCATAACCAAAAATACGCAGAATGAAGCTAAAAACTTGCCCAATACAATTTCGGTCACTCTTGCAGGAGATGTCAAAAGCAAAACCTCGGTGCCGTTTTTCTTGTCCTCAGCCATTGATCTCATGGTAAGTATAGGAATAATTATTAGCAGCAGACTGCTCATGCTTGCTACAAATTCGCTCATAATATCTGATATTCCATAGCCAATAAGGCTATTAAAAAACAAACCCAAAAGCAACATAAAAAGTCCTATCAGCACATAAGCAATAGGTGAATTGAAGTATGATCTGAAATCACGTCTCATTATTGCCAGCATACTTACATAGCCTCCTTCTTTTCACTGGTAGTCAGTTGCAGGAATATTTCCTCAAGCGACAAATTTAAGGATTTAAGTTCTAGTATCGGAAAACCTTGCTGTGCCAGTTGGTTAAACATTGGTTTTCTAACATCCACATTCTTATCTGCTTCAACTATATAGCTATACTCGTCATCCTTGATTTTAGCGCCGGTCTCCAGATACTTAACTCCATATATATTAGATATAATGTCCTTTACCTTATTCTCCGGTCCCGCAACAGTAACAGTAAATCGGGAAAAGTCTGTCAATGCCTTTGACAGATTATCCGGAGTATCGATAGCAGCTATTTTACCTTTATTAATAATAACAACTCTGTCACATACCGCACTTACTTCCGGAAGAATGTGGGAGCTCAATATTATAGTGTGATTTTTGCCCAGAGCCTTGATGAGGTTTCTGATTTCTATAATCTGTTTAGGGTCAAGACCCACTGTAGGCTCGTCCAGTATAAGAACCTCCGGTGATCCAACCAGTGCCTGAGCCAGACCTACCCTCTGCTTATATCCTTTCGAAAGATTTTTAATGAGCCTGTGGCTTACATGTGTTATCTTAACAAGCTCCATAATATCTTTTTTCTGGCTTTTCCATTTATTTTGCGGCACTCCCTTCAGATCAGCACAGAAATCAAGATATTCTTTTACAGTCATGTCCAGGTAAAGAGGCGGATGTTCAGGTAAATATCCTATATGCTTTTTTACTTCAACAGGGTTTTCTAAAATATCCACTCCTCCAACTTTAACAACGCCGGATGTAGATGATATGAAACCTGTGAGAATATTCATGGTAGTTGATTTTCCAGCTCCATTAGGACCTAAAAAGCCAAGTATTTCGCCTTTTCCGACATTGAAGCTAATATTATCGACAGCTTTTATGCGTCCATACTCCTTTGTCAGATTTTGAATTTCTATCATGTTATACCTCCCTGCATTAGTGCATGAATGCAACTCATAAAATAAGCGGGCTTTGATTGTTTGCTGAAATCATTAAACCCGCCATGTCAAATCAATATTTTCATTATGCATTAAATTAATGAACATTTTGTGAACATATTGTTAATAAAATTATTTAAATACCCATAATATTATAACCTGCATCGATGTATAATATTTCCCCTGTCATCCCTGAGGAAAGATCACTCAACAGATATACAGCCGCTTTGCCCAGGTCCTCTAAAGTCACATTGCGTTTCAGAGGAGCTTTTTCTTCAACCACATTAAGAATATCGCTGAAGTTTTTAACCCCTTTGGCCGACATAGTTTTTATCGGACCCGAGGAAATTGCATTAACACGTATATTATTGCTGCCAAGTTCATATGAGGCATATCTCACGCTGGCCTCCAATGCTGCTTTTGCTACACCCATAATATTATATCCGGGAGATACCTTTACCGATCCTCTGTAGGTCAGTGTTAATATACTCCCGCCTTCTGTCATCAGAGGCTGGGCTCTTTTCATAACAGCGATGAATGAATACACGCTGATATCCATAGCAGTCATGAATCCGTCCTTTGATGTATTTACAAATGTATCCTGAAGGTCCTCACTTTTTGCAAATGCAATGGCATGAACAAGTCCGTGAAGCACTCCGTATTTGCTTTTTATCATAGAAAAAAGGTTGTCTATATCTTCCTCCCTGGCAACATCACATGGGTACGCATCTATTTTTCCCATGTTGGAGGTTAGCTTTTGAAGAGACTCTTTTTCTCTGTCACCCAAATAAGTAAAGATTAAATTTGCACCCTGAGCCTTCGCAGCCTGAGCAATACCCCAAGCAATACTCCACTTATTGCGGATGCCCATAATAAGTATGTTTTTCCCATTTAACAATCCTGACATATTGTAACCTCCAATTATAATCAAATATTATTATCTGATAATAAACAATATACAATAAAACTCTGTTTGATTCAATAGTATGTACTAAAGGTTCATATTACAGCTGATAACTTAAATATGCACCGAAATGCAACTGATTATAAATCTGACTGGTATTTTTGTATACAAAAAAGCACGATTTTTAGCAGTTTAATCGATTGTAGTATTATGTTGAAAACTATCGAAAAATGTCGCAAACTATCTCTACGTGCGGTTTTCCTTGACTTGATGAAGGATGTATGATATATTTGTTGTAGAAAATTGTCCTTTAAAGTGGGGGGCATTACTAATGAAAAACATCGAGAAAATTCGAAGCAGGCTGAACAGAGCCATAGCTTCAGGTTGCAGTAAAACCACCATACTTAATATCAGCAGGCGTCTGGATGACCTTATAGTACAGCAAATGAAGGTTCAGAATAAAAAGGCATAGAAAAGGGTGCTATATACATTGCACCCTTTTAACTTGTTGTTTTGCTGTTATTTTGGTGATTTACCGAGACTCTCCAGGAAGCGTCTTATTCGTACAAGCGCCTCTCTTATGTTGTCTACAGAAGTAGCATATGTGGCTCTGACAAATCCCTCACCGCATGCTCCAAAGGCATTGCCGGGAACCATCAGTACTTTTTCCTCCATTAAGAGACGTTCACAGAATTCATCGGACGACAAGCCGGATACACGGATATCCGGGAATACATAAAAGGCCCCGACAGGTTCAAAGCAGTTCAAACCAACCTTTCTGAATCCATCAACCATTATCCTGCGGCGGCGGTTGTATTCATCCACCATACGTCTGACCTCAGGCTCTCCGTTTCTTAATGCTTCAATTGCCGCATACTGTGCCGTTGTAGGACTGCACATTAAGGCATACTGATGTATTTTTTTCATCTCGTCTAAAGCGTCAGAAGGAGCACAGGCGTATCCTATTCTCCAGCCTGTCATGGCAAATGCTTTCGAAAAGCCGTTTATTACAATAGTCTTATCCCTCATTTCCGGGAATTGAGCAATTGAAACATGTACACCCTCATAAGTTAATTCAGCATATAACTCGTCTGAAATCACAACAATATTTTTATCCTTTAAAACCTCTACAATTGCCTTATAATCCTCATAATCCATGGTTGCTCCCGTAGGGTTATTCGGATAGCCTATTATTATTGCTTTTGTTTTATCTGTTATGGCATTAATAATCTGTTCCGGTTTAAGCTTGAAACGGTCTTCAGCATTAAGTTCAATTGTTACAGGCGTTGCCCCGGAAAACATTACACATCCCTTATACGCTACAAAGGACGGTTCAGGCACTATAACCTCATCACCCGGTCCAGCAAACGTCCTGATAGCTATATCGATTGCCTCGCTTCCGCCAACTGTAACCAGAATTTCATTCCTCGGATTGTATTTCAAATTAAACCTGTTATTCATGTAGTTTGAAATTTCTTCACGAAGTTCAATAAAACCGGCATTGGAAGAATAATGAGTCTTTCCTTTTTCAAGGGAGTATATCCCTTCTTCGCGAATGGTCCAGGGCGTTTCAAAATCAGGTTCACCTATACCTAAAGATATAACGCCTTTCATCTCATTAACCAGGTCAAAATATTTTCTGATCCCGGAGGGCGGAGTTTCTAAAATATTTTTCTTAACCAAATTTTTTATACTCATAGTACAACAGCCTCTCTATCGTCCTTATGCACTTTATTGAAAACTACTCCGCTGTCTTTGTATTTCTTCAATACAAAATGAGTCGCACAGCTCATGACCGAATCTATAGGAGCCAGTTTCTCTGCTACGAATAGCGCCACCTCTTTCATGGTCTTTCCTTCAACTATAACAAATAAGTCAAACCCTCCGGATACAAGGCTGCAGGCTGATACCTGAGGGTACTTATAAATTCTCTCAGCAACTTTATCAAAACCTTGCCCCCTTTGGGGTGTTACCTTTACTTCAATATAGGCAGTAACATATTGATCGTCTACCTTTTCCCAGTCAATTAATGCATTGTAAGCAACAATTATTCCTTTTTCATCAAGCTCCTTCATTGCACTTCTAACTGCGTCAGGAGTTGTTCCCAGCATTACCGCCATCTCTTCTACAGATAGTCTGCAGTTATTTTTTAAAATACTCAAAAGTTCATTTTTCATAAAATCAGACTCCTCGTATTATAAAGTAGTAGTGTTTATAGTCCCTCTCCAAGGACTAAATGCTATAATTTTCACAGACGCTGTGGATTAGTCTCAACCTCCTAACGCTAGACGTTTTCTGAAAGGCAATAACCACAGCCGTTTGTTTAA
>JAAYTR010000258.1 GCA_012523685.1 Clostridiaceae bacterium
GAGCAGAGCGGAGTCGAAGGATCTTTGTGTTAAAGGGAAGTAATACTTTACTAGGGGACGGACACAGTTGAACTGAGGCAGGTGCCGTGAGTGATGTAAAATGGCGTCAGCGAAGAATCTTTTTACGTTAAACAGGGGAGCGGCTGTAGACCGCTGCGATTTAGCGCTCCATTTCCAACATACAGTTTCTAGTCGCGCTCGCTACGCAATCCATGCTCCGCTTTAAATCGCAGCAGCCACGCCGCTTAATTATGTTCGTACAAACAAAGACTAGTTCGCATTATTCCTAGAAGATGCACACTTTTCATATATTCTTCAAACATGATATAATGAAGAACAGGTTTAACACCTGTTTTTTTATACTTTAAAATTAGCTGATTTTTGGAGGCAATATGCTATTTATTAAAAACGCAAAGATTCTTACTATGACAGAAAAGAATTACGAAAACGGATTTATATCAGTAAAAGATGGGAAAATATCAGGTATAGGTGATATGGCAGACATGCCTGTTATTTCAAGCTCCGACACAGTTATTGATGCATCAGGAATGATTCTTATGCCCGGCCTTATTGACAGCCACTGCCACATAGGCATGGTCGAGGATTCAGTAGGTTTTGAGGGTGATGATGTTAATGAAATGACCGACCCTGTTACCCCTCAATTAAGGGCAATAGACGGTATTTATCATAGTGACAGGGCATTTGAGGAAGCGCGGCAAAATGGCGTGACCACAGTTGTTACAGGCCCCGGTAGCTCCAACGTTATCTGCGGACAATTTGCTGCATTAAAAACCTATGGCCGGACTGTAGACGAAATGGTAATAAAGGCGCCTTGTGCAATGAAAATTGCATTCGGTGAAAACCCCAAAACTTCATACCATGAGAAACATCAGCAACCCACCACCCGCATGGCTACGGCTGCACTTTTAAGAGAGCAGCTGTACAAGGCTAAGGAATATATGGAAGCCCTTCAGGAATATGAAGAGGATAAAGAAGAAAATGAAAAGCCTGAATACGACATTAAGCTGCAAGCTCTCATTCCTGTAATAAAAGGAGAGCTGGTGGTTAAGGCACATGTCCACAGGACTGATGATATATTTACAGCCATAAGGATTGCAAAGGAATTCAATCTGGACATGACGCTGGATCATTGCACCGAGGGCTGGCTTGTGGCAGATATATTAAAAGATTGCGGCTATAATATAATATTGGGGCCTATTCTTACAGACAGGTCTAAAATTGAGCTTAAGAATCAGACCGTGAAAGCCCCCGGAATCTTATCAAAAGCCGGTATTGATGTAGCAATAATGACTGATCATCCTTGCGTACCGATACAGCATCTGATGTTAAGCGCATCCCTTGCAGCCCGTGAAGGCATGGCACCTGAGGATGCACTTAAGGCAATTACAATTAACGCTGCAAAGTGCGTTAAACTGGATAACCGGATAGGCAGCCTGGAAATTGGTAAGGATGCGGATATGGTATTATACACGGGAAATCCTTTAGACTATTCAAGCAAAGTAAAAATGACCTTTATTAACGGAATACTGGTCTATGAAAATCAAGAAGGATGAAGGGATGTCAAAGGAAATACAAGAATTTAAAACACATTCTGAAAAAGAAACATTCGAGCTGGGGTATAGAATATCACAGGAATTAAAAGCCGGAGACACAATAAGTCTCGAAGGTGATTTAGGAACAGGTAAGACAGCATTAACAAAAGGGATTGCTGCCGGTCTGGGAATCAGTAAACCGATAACCAGTCCAACCTTTACTTTGGTTAATTCCCATGCCGGAAGATGTGTATTACATCACTTTGATGTATACCGGATTGATGATTCTGATGAACTTCTGGAAATAGGATGGGAGGAATACATCACCGATGATGCTGTTTGCATAGTCGAGTGGGGAGACAGAATTTTGGATATCCTGCCGGAAAACACGATCCATATCAGATTAGAGCGGGATGATAAGGAAGCCGACAGTCGCAATATCTTTATTGAAAGGGAGGTATTATGATGCTGACACTTGCTGTTGATACATCAGGTCTGACTGCTTCCTGTGCAGTTGTTGAGGATGGTAATGTAATAGCTGAGATATCGACGAAACATGGTAAGACCCATTCACAAAAAATACTTCCCATGATAAAAACCACTCTCTCCATGCTGGATAAGGAGATGAAAGAGGTGGATCTTTTCGCCGCCTCTATTGGTCCCGGATCATTCACCGGATTAAGAATTGGTGTTGTTACTATAAAAGGGTTAGCGTATTCCTTAAAAAGGCCCGTTTGCGGGGTGCCGACCCTGGATGCACTTGCTTATTCAATGTCTGACTTTAAGGGTATAATATCTCCAATGCTGGATGCCAGAAACAATCAGGTTTTTACAGCTTTTTACCGTAAGACGGACGGAAAGCTGGACAAACTTAGTCCCGATTCAGGTATTACAATTAAAGAATGGATAGATAAAGCCGGGAAATTTAACGAAGATATTATAGTGCTCGGGGATGCGGCAGACATACATTTATCAGAGTTGAAGGATGTTTTCGGCGATAGAATAGTCAGCCCACAGCTTGCCATGACATATCCCAGAGCGTCGGCGACAGCACTTCTGGCAGAGGAAGCTTATCATAACAATAAGATAACGAGTGCTTACGAGCTGGAACCGTTTTATCTGAGAAAATCGCAGGCTGAAAGGTTGAAGAAACTTCAAAAGAATAAAGCTTGAGAGGAAGTTTTATGAGTTTTGGCGAACCTTTAATCCGCAGGATGGAAATAAATGATCTGGATGAAATCTTAGAAGTCGAAAAAAACTGTTTTAATGTTCCATGGACCAGGCATATGTTCGAAGACGAGTTGTATAACTTAAATGCTTACTATTATGTCATTAAGGTTAACGGGAAAATTGTCGGTTACGTGGGATTCTGGAAAATTATAGACGAGGCACATATTACGAATGTGGCTATACACAGCGATTACAGAAGGTCGGGTTATGGAAGAGCTCTTATCAATGCCCTGCTGAACAAAGCAAGGGAGCTTGGGATAATTGCTGCTACTCTTGAGGTCAGGGTCAGCAATCTTGCAGCAATTTCTTTGTATGAAAGTTTCGGGTTTATTTCCTCCGGAGTACGTCGCGGATACTACTCCGACAATAATGAGGATGCTCTGATTATGTGGCTGAAGCTGTAAAGAACATGTAAAATAATATAATTTGATTTAAACAAAAAAATAGTTTATATTTTAAATATTGAAAGCATATTTTACCATAATGCCATTAAGAAACTAAAAAATAATATAAAGGAATTGGGGTTAGGTGTATGAGTAACAATGTTGAAAGAATCAAAAATGTAATCAAAAGCGGAAAAACAGCAATAGGAATCGAACTGGGATCTACCAGAATAAAAACTGTCTTAATCGGCGAGGATAATTATCCTGTTGCATCAGGCAGCTATGACTGGGAAAACAGTTATATCAACAACATTTGGACTTATAGCATCGAGGAAATATGGGAAGGGTTACAAGGAAGTTACAGAGATTTAGCCCAAAATGTAAAAGAAAAGTATGATATGGTTATTGAGTCGGTTGGTTCTATCGGTATAAGTGCCATGATGCACGGTTATATGGTATTCGACAAAAATGATAACCTTCTGACACCGTTCCGTACATGGAGAAATAATATTACTGGAGCAGCATCTGAGAAGCTGACATCTTTGTTTAATTACCCAATTCCACAAAGATGGAGCATTGCTCATCTTTATCAGGCTATCCTTAATAATGAGGAGCATGTTCCTCAAATATCCTTTATGACTACCCTGGCCGGATATATTCATTGGAAATTGACCGGTGAGAAGGTTTTAGGTGTTGGTGAGGCATCCGGTATGTTCCCCATTGACCTGAAAACCAAAAAGTTTGACAAGAATATGATAGACATGTTTAGCCGGGAGATTAGTCAGAAAAACTATCCATGGAAGCTTGAAGATATTCTTCCGGGTATTCTGCTTGCAGGACAACAAGCCGGAGCTCTGACACCTGAAGGAGCTAAACTTCTGGATACATCAGGCAATCTGAAAGCCGGAATTCCTTTCTGTCCGCCCGAAGGAGATGCGGGAACCGGTATGGTGGCTACAAACAGTATTGCCGTCAGAACAGGAAACGTTTCAGCCGGAACATCGGTTTTTGCAATGATTGTTCTGGAAAAGGAATTATCAAAAGCGTATTCTGAAATAGATCTTGTAACAACTCCCGATGGTAACCTGGTTGCTATGGTTCATTCGAACAATTGTACCTCTGATTACGATGCATGGATTTCTATATTTGCAGAAGCTTTCAAGGCTGTGGGTATGGAAATCACGAAGCCGAAGCTGTATGATACTTTGTTGGGAATGGCCTTAAAGGGAGATCCGGATTGTGGAGGTCTGTTGTCATACGGATATATTTCCGGAGAACATATAACCAACTTCAAGGAAGGGCGTCCATTGTTTGTCCGCTCCTCCAACTCAAACTTCAATTTAGCCAACTTTATGCGCGTACATTTGTTCACAGCGCTGGGGGCATTGAGAACAGGTCTTAATATTCTATTTGAAAAAGAAAATGTTAAAGTCGATGTTATTTGCGGTCATGGCGGCTTTTTCAAAACAAGAGATGTGGGTTTAAAGATTATGTCTGCAGCAACAACAGTGCCGGTCTCCGTTTTGGAGACAGCCGGTGAAGGCGGTGCCTGGGGAATAGCTTTACTTGCTTCATATATGGCCAACAAGGCGGAGGGAGAATCTCTGGCAGATTTCCTGAATAAGATTTTTGAAGGGAAATCAGGGGCTGTTGTCAATCCCGATCCCTCTGATGTAAAAGGATTTGACGAATTCATGAAGAGATATACACAGGGTCTGGAGATAGAAAAAGCGGCAGTTGAGAATTTAAAATAAAATTATATCATTGGTGTAACTTAATATAAGAGATTATAGAATTTTATAGTAGTCAACACCCCCTTTGTTTCATAATTTATCATTGTGGTAGATAAAATGATAATAATAAAAATAGGGGGTGTTTTTTTATGTCAATAACACCACTTGGAGCAAACCAGTTAAGAAGGAAATGTAATCCCTCAGTTTTTAGTTTTCAGGACACCTCTTTTCTGACTCCGTCCAGAGAGCTTATCGGGCAGCAAAGAGCGGCCGATGCTACAGATTTTGGGCTGAGCATCCAGTATGATGGATATAATTTGTATATGGCAGGTGAATCCGGAGTAGGCAAAACCCGTTATGCACTTGAAAGCGCGCAGCGTCAAGCCAGATTTATGCCTACTCCCGACGACTGGTGTTATGTATATAATTTTGAAGATTCAAACCGGCCGAAGGCAATAAATCTCCCTGCCGGTATGGGCAAGGAATTTAAAAAGGATATGGAGGATTTCGTAAAGGTTATAGAGCAGGAAATCTCCAAAGCTTTTGATGGTGAAGAGTACGAGGAAGAACGTTCCAGGATTATAAAAGTATTCCGTGACAAAAAAGATGAGCTGGTTTTAAAACTCAGCAATGAAGCCGCAGAACGCGGATTCAGGGTAAAGCTTGCCAATTCCGGTGTATATTTTATGCCGATTATTGACGGTGAACCCTTAAGCGAGGATGATTTTAAAGCTTTAGATGAAGAAATAAAAATTGAGCTGTCAAAATCGTCAGAAGCCCTCCAAAGAGAAACTACCGATACAATCAGAAAAATAAGAGAAGTAGAGATGGATGCAGAGAATGCTATACAGGAATGGGAGCATCAGATTGCACTTTATGCGGTAGGAATACATATTGACGATCTTAAGGATAAATATAATGAGTATCCTTTTGTCACAGCTTATTTAGATGCGGTCAAAGAGGATATACTCAAGAACATAGAGCATCTTGCAGGGCCGCGTTACTCAGACGAACAACAAAGTATATTAACTCATCTGTTAATGATGAAAAAGGGAGGAGAAGATAATCCCTATGGTCGGTACAAGGTGAATCTTCTTGTTGATAACAGCCGTCTACACGGAGCACCCGTAATAGTTGACTACAATCCTACTTTCTATAATCTGATGGGTCGCTGTGAATACGAGAATGAATTGGGGACAATGATTACCGACTATACTTTAATAAAGCCTGGCCTTTTTCACCAGGCTAATGGCGGATTTCTGATTCTCCAAATTAATGATGTAATTTCCAATCCCCAGTCCTTTGAAGCTATTAAGCGGACCTTAAAGACAAGACAGATAATAATAGAGAATATAAAAGAGCAAATGGGTCTTGTGGCTGTATCAGCATTAAAGCCCGAACCTATACCCATAAATGTAAAGATTATCTTTGTTGGAAGTGCTGAGATTTATCACCTTCTTTATAACTATGACAGGGATTTTAAGAAATACTTCAAAATCAAAGCAGACTTTGATGATCATATGGACTGGAACGATGAAAACGTACAGCGTCTTGCCCAATACATAGGTGCCTTTTGTAATAAAGAGGGTGTTAAGCATTTTGACAGATCAGGTGTTGCTGAGGTTGTCAACTACAGCTCATGGATTGTGCAGGATCAAAATAAGCTTACAACACGCTTTTCTGAAATAGTTAATATATTGGGTGAAGCCGGAACATGGGCTAACATCGAAGGTAGCCCCCTTGTTTCTGAACGCCATGTAAAAAAGGCTATCGCAGAAAAGAAGAAACGGTCGAACAAATATGATGAGGAGCTTCTGGAACTTGTTCGTGAGGGTACTCTGCTAATTGATACCGACGGTTATGTGGTGGGACAGATTAACGGCCTTGCAGTTGTTGATCTGGGGGATTATACTTTTGGTAAACCCAGCCGTATTACTGCAGCCACTTATATGGGGAAAACCGGAATACTGGATATAGAGCGCGAAGTAGAGACCGGCGGGACGACCCACTCCAAGGGTGTACTAATTCTAAGCGGTTACATAGGGCAGAAATATGCTCAGGAAATACCGCTGTCTCTGGCGGCAAGTATATGTTTTGAACAGCTCTACAGCGGAATAGAGGGGGACAGCGCATCAGCTACCGAATTATTCGCTATTCTCTCCAGCTTATCTGATTTGCCGGTATATCAGGGTATAGCTGTAACAGGGTCAGTAAATCAGTTGGGGTTTATTCAACCAATCGGCGGTGCAACATTCAAGGTTGAAGGATTCTTTGAAATATGCAAAATAAACGGACTTACCGGAAAACAGGGTGTAATAATACCTCATCAAAATGTAAAAAATCTGGTATTGTCAGATGAGGTAGTGGAAGCTGTTGAAAAAGGACTTTTTCATATATATCCTATTAAGACAGTGGATGAAGGTATAGAGATACTAACCGGAGTTCCTGCCGGACAAAGGCTGCCCGACGGTACATACCCGGCTGGCACGATAAATGACAGAGTATATAAAAAGCTGCATTATTTTGCAGAGACCACAGCAAAGTATTTGTGAGGGTTTAAATGAAAGATACAGTTGAAATTCTATCAAAGGTTTTACCGGTAATACTCCTTATTATTCTTGGAGGGTTTCTTAGAAAAGCCAGATTTATCGGACAGAATACTATAGGCGAGTTTAAGAAAATCATTGTAAATATTACTTTACCGGCGACATTGTTTTTAACTTTTGCAAAAACCACATTTGAGAGCCGATACATAATGATTTTTATATCAGTTTTTTTGGTATGTATTATTATGCTTCTGCTCGGGACAGTTTTAAAAAAGCAACTTAAACACTCCAACAAGTATTATCCTGCGATATTTAGCGGTTTTGAGACCGGAATGATGGGATATTCATTGTACGCGGTGGTATATGGCACTGCTAATGTATATAAGCTCGCCTTAATAGATTTAGGTCAAGTGGTATTCGTGTTTTTTGTTCTTGTAAGCTATCTGCAGAAATTGAATGGGAGATCAGCAAATGCTAAGGAATTAACGCTTTCATTTATAAAATCACCGGTTATTTTGTCAATTATTTTAGGTATTACAGTAAGCTTTACGGGTGATTTCAGCTCCATTTCCTCTCCGGTCGTTAATTCAATATTTGAGACCTTAAGGTTGCTTTCGGAAATGACAATGCCCATAATATGTATTGCTATAGGCTATGAGCTGAAAATTAATTTGAAAGGAATCGGAGGTCCTTTGCTGGCTACAGTGATAAGGATGGTTCTTCTCCTGGGAATGGCATATGCAATAAATGAGCTTGTAATCGATAGACTCCTCAATCTGGACGATACATTTAAAATAGCCTTATATACAATGTTTTTGCTGCCTCCACCGTTTGTTATACCAATTTATATGAATGAAAAGGAAGAGAAAAACAAACAATTTATATTAAATACACTATCAATAAGCATTATTCTTTCCTTACTCGCTTTTATAGTATTGATTTTAACGGGTACCAGGACATTATAACAAACAGTATGAAATATAGATTTAAGGTTCCTTATTTCAGCATTTTTCTCTAAAAAATCTATTAATCTATATAAAAATCAAATTTTTCACCGATATAATTATTGTAATTTCTCAAAAAAGTTGTATGATAATATTAAATCATACTTTTACAGACTTTATTTAAAACTGTATTGAAAATACGAATGATAAAATTCATATATTGGTGAAGTATAGTGGTAAAGGTTCCAATTAGTAGTGTTGTTCCGGGTGCCGTTGTTGCTAAGCCCATTCATAACGAAAATGGAATATTGCTGGTTCCTACCGGCATTATTCTCGACGAAAAAGGTATCAGGAGACTTGCTGGACTGGGTGTTCAGGAGGCTTTTGTTCTCTATCCCGAACAGGAAACTGCTAAAATACTACAGCAATATTATGAATCTCCGCATATCGATGATATAATCTATCGCAGAACCCGTATTAAAGCTCAACAGCTGACAAAAAAAGTTATGCATGCTATGTTGAGTAATCAAAAAAGTATCAACATAGAAAAAATAAGCAATATTATAGATGAAATTATCAGCCAGCTTCTCGATGTTGATGATATTATTCTTACATTGTCCAGAATAAGAACCATAGACGACTATACATATGAGCATTCGGTGAATGTTTGCGTTGTTTCGCTTGTGATCGGTATAGATTTGAATCTTGAACCGTATAAGCTGAAGCAACTGGGAACCGGAGCATTATTACATGATGTAGGTAAGATTTCAATATCTGAAGATGTTTTAAACAAGCCATCTACGCTCAATGCCGAGGAATATAATGAAGTTAAAGCCCATACTGAAATCGGATATCAGATGCTTTTAAATTCCGGCATCTCAGAAGAAGCTGCGCAAATAGCGCTTTATCATCACGAAAGGTATGACGGAAGCGGTTATAACAGAAACCTGTGCGGTGAAGAAATACCGCTATTATCAAGAATTGTTACCCTCGCTGATTCATATGATGCAATGTCAAATAACAGGGTATACAGAAGAGGACTTCCCCCTGATGTGGTCTACAAAGAAATAGCAAGCTTGAGCGGGCGGCATTTTGATTTTGATATTACCGAAAGATTCTTAAGGCGAATTGATCTCTTTCCTGTTGGAACAGGTGTTGTATTAAATACTAATCATAAGGGAGTTGTTGTTTCACCAAATAAGTTATTACCTCAGTCTCCTGTTATAAGAATATTCAGAGATAATACTGATCCTAAAAATGCCAATAACAGCCCCAACTATGTTGACATTGATTTATCTAAAACCAAATACTTATTCATTAAGGAAACTTTCTGATGAGAGCCGTCACACAGCTAAAAATATATGAAAAAAAGTTCTTGCATTCATTTACGGTATGATATATAATATCTCTTGCTGTGACATTGCATACGATGAAACCGCAGATGGCAGGTGAAACAAACTGGGAACTGCGGTGGAGAATGTCCGATTCAAAGAAACCGGGCGACAAGTCATTGTACATCATGCATGCAGATGTTTTATGTGTGTTTGTATCGTGGCCCAGGTGTATACCTTTGGGCTTTTTCCATGGCAAAACATGAAACACCCGGCAGTGTGGTACACGAAAAGCTTGTTGCGCCAACTATTTGTAACTCAAGGAGGCTTATGTATGGCGAACAAACAAAAGATCAGAATAAGGCTGAAAGCTTTTGATCATCAGGTTATCGATCAATCTGCAGAAAAGATTGTCGAGACAGCAAAGCGAACAGGTGCTAAGGTTTCCGGGCCGGTTCCGCTACCTACAAGGAAGGAAATCATAACAATTTTGAGAGCTCCTCACAAGTATAAGGATTCTCGTGAGCAGTTCGAAATGAAGACTCACAAAAGACTTATTGATATCCTTATGCCCACACCGAAAACTGTAGATGCTCTTATGAGACTGGATCTCCCTGCTGGTGTGGATATAGAAATTAAGCTTTAAGAGAATAGAATGTTAAGTTCGGTCAAATCCGAACCAATGACAGGAGGTTATATAAAACATGAAAAAATGCATACTTGGCAAAAAGATAGGTATGACACAAGTCTTTACCGAGGACGGAATAATGATTCCTGTAACTGTTGTACTTGCAGGTCCCATGTCCGTTATACAGAAAAAGACTGTAGAAATTGACGGATACAACGCAGTGAAATTCGGTTTCGAAGACATCCCGGAGAGAAAGGCTACTAAGCCTATGAAGGGACAGTTCGAAAAAGCCGGTGTTTCTCCAAAGAGAGTAATGAGAGAATTCAAGCTGGATGATAGCTCCGAATACGAAGTAGGACAAGTTATTAAGGTTGAAGACATGTTTAAAGACGGTGATAAAATTGACGTCACCGGTATTTCAAAAGGTAAAGGCTATCAAGGTACCGTTAAAAGATTCCGTACCGCTCGCGGTCGTATGTCCCACGGTTCCGGATATCACAGGGGTATTGGTTCAATGGGTGCCAACTCCAGCCCGAGCCGTATTTTTAAAGGTAAGAAGATGCCCGGTCACATGGGCGCTGAAAAGGTAACTGTTCAGAATCTCGCCGTAGTCAAAGTTGATGCTGAGAGAGGTTTACTCCTTGTAAAAGGTGCAGTTCCCGGAGCAAAAGGCGGCCTCCTTGTGATTAAGGATTCGGTTAAGGCAAAATAATAGAACTGGTTCGGAAGGAGGATATGAAATGCCAAAAGTAGATGTTTACAATATAAGCGGCCAGAAGGTCGGCGATATGGATTTAAATGATGATATTTTCGCGGTAGAAATAAATAAAGTTGCGATGCACAGTGCGGTAGTGAACACACTTGCTAACGCAAGACAGGGAACACAATCTACCAAGACAAAATCAGAGGTCCGCGGCGGCGGTAGAAAACCGTGGAGGCAAAAAGGCACAGGCCGTGCCCGCCACGGCAGCATCCGTTCTGCACAATGGGTGGGCGGCGGTATCGTTTTGGGTCCGAAACCCAGAAGCTACAGCTATACACTGCCTAAGAAGGTAAAGAGACTTGCTCTTAAGAGTGCTCTTTCCAGTAAGGTTATCGAAAATAATATCATTGTATTGGATGATCTTAAGCTAGAAGCCATTAAGACTAAGGAAATGGTTAACATTCTGAACAATCTCAAGGTTGATTCCTCTGCTTTGATAGTACTTCCTGATGTTGATAAGAATGTAGTATTATCAGCAAGAAATATTGAGAGTGTTAAGACAACAACGACAAACAGCATCAACACCTACGATATTTTAAAGTACAGAAAGTTTATCGTAACTAAGGATGCTGTATCCAAGATTGAGGAGGTGTACGCATAATGAAGTTTTCAGAGGATATTCTCGTTCGTCCGTACATTACCGAGAAAACAAATGCTGATATGGCAGATGGCAAGTACACTTTCATAGTTGACAAAAAAGCTACCAAAACACAAGTTAAGCAGGCTGTTGAAAAGCTTTTCGGAGTTAAGGTTTTGTCAGTTAACACTGTTATTTATGAAGGTAAGGAAAAACGCCAGGGAGTTCATGTCGGTAAGACTGCATCTTTCAAAAAAGCAACAGTTAAAATCGACACTAATCCTAAACCTGTTTCATATGCAACAAAGGGCGGAAAAGTCGTTACAACTTCGAAGAAGTACAAGACTTCTATTGAAGAGTTTGGAGTAGCCCAATAATAACGTGATTATCGGATATATCGGATATATAGGCCTCACAGTCAGCCTGAGAACGATATACCGGAAAGAATAAAGGAGTGTAAGAAATGCCAATTAAAAAGTACAATCCGACATCTCCTGCAAGAAGATTCATGACTGTATCTAAATTTGAGGAGATCACAAAGAAGGCACCGGAAAAGAGCCTTCTGGCTCCGCTAAGTAAGAACGGCGGAAGAAACTCCTACGGAAGGATCACCGTTCGTCATCGCGGCGGCGGAGCAAAACAGAAGTACAGAATTATTGACTTTAAACGAGATAAGGATGGAATTCCTGCAAAGGTTTCCGCAATTGAGTATGATCCCAACAGATCTGCTCGTATAGCTCTTCTTGTTTATGCAGATGGAGAAAAGAGATATATTCTGGCACCAAATGGTCTTAAAGTAGGCGATAGTGTATATTCAGGGGAGCATTCCGATATAAAGCCAGGTAATGCGCTTCCTATGGAATTTATTCCTCTGGGTACCGTAATTCATAATATTGAGTTGAAACCCGGTAAGGGTGGGCAGCTTGTAAGATCGGCCGGCAACGAAGCTCAATTGATGGCTAAAGAGGGCAAATATGCCCAGGTAAGACTTCCCTCGGGTGAAGTCAGGAAAATTGATATTCGCTGTAGGGCTACAATTGGTCAGGTAAGTAATATTGAACATGAGAATATTTCTATTGGCAAAGCCGGAAGAAAACGCTGGATGGGAATAAGACCAACTGTTCGAGGCGTTGTTATGAATCCTAGTGACCACCCTCATGGCGGTGGAGAAGGTAAATCTCCTGTTGGTATGCCAAGCCCGGTTACTCCCTGGGGTAAACCTACACTTGGTTATAAGACCCGCAAGAAGAATAAACCAAGCAATAGCCTTATCGTGAAGAGACGTAACGATAAGTAAGATGGAAGAAGGAGGTTGAAACCGTGAGTAGATCGCTTAAAAAGGGACCCTACGTTGATGAAAAACTCTTGAAGAGAATTGAAGAAATGAACGAAAAGAACGAGAAAAAGGTTTTAAAGACTTGGTCTCGTGCCTCTACCATCTTCCCGCAGATGGTCGGACATACCATTGCTGTTCACGATGGACGTAAACATGTTCCGGTATTTATAACAGAAGATATGGTAGGACATAAGCTTGGTGAGTTTTCTCCCACACGTTTATACAGAGGGCACAGCAAGGGAGAAAAAACTAGCAGACTCAAGAATTAAGAGACTCTTAATCGGAAGGAGGAAATGACTTGGGCAGGAAAGTAATGTCAAAAGATGAGCTCCTTGAAAAGAAGGAGGAGCTTCTTGAACAATATGGTAAGACCCGCAGGAAAGCAGACAAGCTTCCGATTCTTACAAAGAAAGAGCGTAAAGTTCTGGGAATCGGTAAAGATGAAGGAAGAGCTGTTGCAAAGCATGTTAGGGTTTCATCCAGAAAAGCCAAACTGGTTATTGATTTAATACGTAATAAAGATTTAGACGAGGCTTACGGTATACTGAAGTACATGCCGAGAAACGCGTCAGAGATACTCTATAAACTTCTAAAATCTGCAGAAGCAAATGCAGTTAACAACAACCAGCTCAACAGAGACAACCTCTTTGTATCTGAGGTATATGCTGAACAGGGGCCGACTCTTAAAAGAATTATGCCGAGAGCACAGGGTAGGGCGTTCCGTATAAGAAAGAGAACCAGTCATATCACATTGGTACTCAAGGAAAGGGCTAAATAGGAGGTTGTAAAATGGGCCAAAAAGTAAATCCGCATGGACTTAGAATAGGAATCATTAAAGACTGGGATACAAAATGGTATGCTGGTGTTAAAGATTTCAGCAGCTTCCTGGTTGAGGATGTAAAGCTGAGAAAGTTCTTAAAGAAAAAGCTTTATATCGCAGGAATTGCAAGAATTGAAATTGAGCGTGCTGCAAACAAAATTAAGATTAATATTCATACTGCTAAACCCGGTATTATCATCGGTAAGCAGGGATCGGGAATCGAAGCTCTTCGTGTAGAGCTGGAGAAAATGACCGGTAAGAGTATACTTCTTAATATCACAGAAATTAAAAACTCTGATTTGGTTTCACAGCTGGTGGCAGAGAATATTGCGGCTCAGTTGGAGAAACGTGTTTCGTTCCGCCGTGCTATGAAACAGGCAATGTCGAGGACTATGAAGGCCGGTGCAAAGGGTATTAAAACCCAGGTATCAGGCAGACTTGGCGGAGCAGAAATCGCAAGAACAGAACATTATGCAGAAGGTACGATCCCACTTCAGACACTGCGTGCCGATATTGACTATGGTTTTGCTGAAGCAAATACCACATATGGCAAGATAGGTGTTAAAGTCTGGATTTATAAGGGTGAAGTTCTTCCCGCCAAAAAGAAGGAGAAAAAGGAAGGGGGAGACAAATAATATGTTAATGCCTAAGAGAGTTAAATATAGAAGAGTTCACAGAGGACGTATGACAGGTAAGGCAATGCGCGGTAATGTTGTATCAGATGGTGAATTCGGATTACAGGCTGTTGATCCTGCATGGATTACCAGCAATCAGATTGAAGCAGCCCGTGTCGCTATGACTCGTTTTATAAAGAGAGGCGGAAGCGTTTGGATTAAGATTTTCCCTGATAAGCCAGTAACAAAGAAACCTGCTGAAACCCGTATGGGTTCCGGTAAAGGTTCTCCTGAGTACTGGGTAGCGGTAGTCAAACCAGGACGTGTTCTCTTTGAGATCGCAGGAGTTTCCGAAGAAGTAGCGAGAGAAGCATTGAGGCTTGCAGCCCACAAGTTACCCGTAAAGTGCAAAATTATTACTCGTGGGGAAGAGGTAGGTGTAGATAATGAAGGCGTCTGAACTGAAAGCACTTAAGGAAAAGACACGCGAAGAGCTCAATCAAGAGCTTGCTGAACTGAAAACCGAGTTGTTTAAGCTTAGATTCCAGCATGCTACAAGCCAGCTCGAGAATCCCATGAAGCTTAAGGAATGTAAGAAAAATATTGCACGGGTTAAGACATTGATTCGTGAAAAGGAACTCGGAATTGAGAGGAATTAATAAGGCTTGATGCCGTTATTAACCGGAAGGAGGTTTGTTCCGCGTGGCTGACAGAGGTATAAGAAAGACCAAGGTTGGTAAGGTCGTAAGTGATAAAATGGATAAAACCATTGTTGTGGCTGTAGAGGACAGTGTTAAGCATCCTTTGATAAAAAAGGTTATTAAAAGGACTTATAAACTCAAAGCCCATGATGAAAACAATGAGTGTAATGTAGACGATCTTGTAGAAGTTATGGAAACCAGACCACTTAGTAAGGATAAGAGATGGAGACTGGTCAGGATCGTAGAGAAGGCGAAGTAAAGGAGGCGTTGGGATATGATTCAAGCAGAAAGCCGTTTAAAAGCTGCTGATAACACTGGCGCCAAGGAGTTGTATTGCATTAAAGTCCTGGGTGGCAGTAAAAGAAAATATGCAAATATCGGCGATGTAATTGTTTGTTCGGTTAAAAATGCAACACCCGGCGGTGTTGTTAAAAAGGGCGATGTTGTCAGAGCCGTAATAGTGCGTAGCGTTAAAGGGTTAAAAAGATCAGATGGTTCTACCATCCGTTTTGATGAGAACGCGGCCGTTATTTTGAAAGATGACGGCACCCCAAGAGGAACCCGTATATTTGGTCCGGTAGCAAGAGAATTGAGAGAAAAAAATTACATGAAAATAATCTCATTGGCACCGGAAGTACTGTAAGGAAGGAGGCTTGACAAAATGGCCAAAACACACGTCAAAAAAGGTGATATGGTTTACATCTTAAATGGCAAGGATGGCGGGAAGAAAGGAAAAGTACTTTCCGTGATTCCATCAGATGGTAAGGTTCTCGTAGAGGGCGTGAATATCGTTTCAAAGCATGTTAAGCCAAATCCTGCGAAGGGTTTAAACGAAGGTGGAATTATTCATCAGGAAGCACCTATTTATGTTGGTAAGGTAATGTTGATTTGCAAGCATTGCGGGAAGCCGACTAAGGTTGGCAAAAAACTTATGGATGATGGATCAAAAGCCAGAGTCTGTAAGAAATGTGATAGTGTAATTGACATTATCGGAGAAGGTAAGGAGTAATCCTTAAGGAGGTTGACGAGACATGCCAAGATTGCTTGACAAGTATAAAAATGAAGTTGCGCAGGCTCTGCAGGCAAAGTTTAATTATAAAACACCCATGCAGATTCCAAAGCTTGTTAAAGTTGTAATCAATATGGGCGTCGGGGAAGTTAAAGAAAACCCCAAAGCCATTGAAACAGCAGCAAACGAGATAGCAGCTATAACAGGACAGAAAGCGGTTGTCACGAAAGCTAAGAAGTCGGTTGCGGCATTTAAGCTCCGTGAGGGTATGAGCATAGGATGCAAAACCACTCTTCGCGGTAATCGCATGTATGAGTTTGTTGATAAACTATTTAATGTAGCTCTTCCCAGAGTAAGAGACTTTAGAGGAATTAACCCAAATTCCTTTGACGGCAGAGGTAACTTTACAATGGGAGTAAAAGAACAATTGATTTTCCCGGAAATTGAGTACGATAAGGTTGACAGGATTCATGGAATGGATATCACATTTGTTACAACTGCCAAGACCGATGAAGAAGCGAAGGAATTACTGTCACTTCTCGGAATGCCGTTCAAAAAGAGCTAAAGGAGGAAATTGATATGGCTAAAAAGTCCATGATTCTAAAGCAGCAAAGAACGCCGAAGTTTTCAACCAGGTATTATAACCGCTGCAAGCTCTGCGGCAGACCTCACGCATATATGAGGAAGTTCGGCATTTGCCGTCTTTGCTTCAGAGACTTAGCATATAAGGGCCAAATACCAGGTGTAAAGAAAGCAAGCTGGTAACAGGAGCGAAAGGAGGTCTGTAATAATGCATGCAACTGACGTAATTGCAGATATGCTTACTAGAATAAGGAATGCCGCAAGTTCAAAGCATCAGACTGTGGATATTCCGGCATCAAACCTGAAAAAGCAGATTGCTAAAATTTTGCTTGAAGAGGGTTATATCAAGGATTTTATTGAAATAGACGATAAAAAGCAGGGAATTATCAGAATAACTCTTAAATACGTAGATAACAAGAAAAATATAATTACCGGAATTAAGAGAATCAGTAAGCCCGGTTTAAGGGTTTATGCCCAGAAAGACGAGATTCCAAAGGTTCTTGGTGGATTGGGTGTTGCTATAGTATCAACATCTCAGGGTGTTATGACTGATAAAGCTGCAAGAAAGCTCGGCATTGGCGGAGAGATACTTGCATTTGTATGGTAATTAAGTGCCACAACAAAGCCTGCTTAAAATTTTGATTTTAAGGCAGGAATAACTTGAGAATAGTTCAAGGTAAACTGAGATTGTTCTTCAATAAAAATGCAAAACTGTTGAACAATCAAGTTAATAAAAGATTTTTAAAGTTCCTGAAAAAAGTGTTTTTTCACACATGACTAAACACTCATAATTTAAGGACTGGAGGTTAAATCTATGTCACGTATAGGAAGAATGCCGATTGAAATACCGGCAGGCGTGGAAGTAAAGCTTGATGGTCATAACATGACTGTTAAAGGACCAAATGGGACTTTGAGCTCAAGCTTTCACAAAAATATGATTATAGAAAAAGAAGGTAATATCATAACCGTTAAACGCCCTAATGATGAGAAAGAAAACAGATCTCTTCATGGCCTTACGCGGGCACTTATCAATAATATGGTGACCGGCGTATCAAAGGGGTTTGAAAAAAGTCTTGAAATTGTCGGGGTAGGTTTCAGAGCACAGAAGCAAGGCAAAAAGCTTATTCTAACCATTGGTTATTCACATCCCGTTGAAATAGAGGAACCCAACGGCATAACCATTGAAGTGCCTTCTCCTAATGTAATTCATGTAAAAGGTGCAGATAAGCAGCTTGTTGGTGAAGTTGCCGCACAAATTCGTAAAAAGCGTCCACCCGAACCATATAAGGGCAAGGGGATTAAATATTCTGACGAGGTTGTTATCCGCAAGGAAGGCAAAACCGGCGCTAAAGGTAAGGGTTAAGAGAAAGGAGTGAGTGTTAGATGATTAAGCGTATTGATAAGAATGAGATCAGACTCCGTAAGCACGCACGAGTTCGCAAGAAAATAAGCGGTACAGCTGAAAGACCACGTCTCTGTGTCTTTAGGAGTTCAAAACACATATATGCCCAGATTATCGATGATGTTAGCAGCACCACTCTGGTTGCAGCATCCACTTTGGATGAGGCTCTCAAGGGAAAGCTTGATTATTCTGGTAATAAAGAAGCCGCAAAAGAAGTAGGCAAGCTTATTGCAACAAAAGCAATCGAAAAGGGTATTAAGAATGTAGTATTCGACAGAGGCGGTTATCTTTATCATGGAAGAGTCAAGGAACTCGCTGACGGCGCCAGAGAAGCCGGGCTTGAGTTTTGATCACATCCTAAAGTAAAAGGAGGGGAACAAATTGCAGAAAATTGATCCAAGTACTCTAGACCTTAAAGAAAAGGTTGTGAATATCGGTCGTGTCACCAAGGTTGTTAAGGGTGGCAGAAACTTCAGATTCAGCGCACTTGTTGTAGTTGGAGATGAGAACGGTCATGTAGGTATAGGTAGCGGGAAAGCTACTGAAATCCCCGATGCTATCCGTAAAGGAATTGAGGATGCAAAAAAGAACCTCATTTTTGTTCCAACGGTTGGAAGTACTATTCCTCATGAAGCCATGGGAGTATACGGTGCGGGCAAAGTATTGCTGAAACCAGCTAAAGAAGGTACCGGCGTTATAGCTGGCGGACCTGTCAGAGCGGTCTTAGAGCTGGCCGGAATCAGTGATATATATACTAAATCATTAGGTTCAAACAACCCTACAAACATGGTACGTGCTACTATTGAAGGCCTTTCTCAGCTAAGAACAGTAGAGATGGTAGCAAAGCTAAGAGGGAAAACCGTTGAGGAAATTTTAGAATAGGAGGTAGCTTTCATGGGCAATTTGAAAATCACTCTTAAGAAGAGTACAATAGCATCAAAAGAAGATCAGAAGGCTACTGTGGTTGCCCTTGGCCTTCATAAAATAGGGCAAAGTGTTATACAAAAAGACAATGCCCAGATTCGTGGTATGGTTAATAAAGTATCACACCTGGTTCAAGTTGAAGAAATATAAAGGAGGTGCAACCAGTGAACTTGTTCGAATTAAAACCTGGAGCACCTAGACAGGCTCCAAAGCGCAAAGGCAGAGGTCCCGGTTCAGGGAACGGCAAGACTGCGGGCAAAGGCCATAAAGGCCAGAACGCCAGGGCAGGCGGCGGTGTAAGACCCGGTTTTGAAGGTGGCCAGATGCCCCTTTTCAGAAGAATACCAAAGAGGGGTTTTAATAACTCTGTTTTTAGAAAAGAGTATACCGAGGTTAAGCTTTCAGATCTTGAGGGCTTTGAAAATGGTACAGAGGTTACCGCAGAGCTGCTAAAGCAAAATGGTATAATTAGCAAAATCAATGACGGAATAGTCGTTCTCGGAAACGGTAACCTTACAAAAAAGCTTACTGTCAAGGCTGCAAGATTTACAAAGACTGCTTCCGAAAAGATAGAAGCTTTAGGAGGAAAGGCTGAGGTGATTTAGGATGGAGAGTATCTTCGCTCCTATAAAGAGTGCTTGGCGTGTCGTTGACATAAGAAAGAAACTAATTGCAACCTTTCTGTTATTGTTGGTTTATCGCTTTGGAGTATACGTACCCATCCCCGGCATGGACAGAAGTGTTCTTGCCGGTATGGTTAGCCAACAAGGCGGTCTTTTTGGATTTATGAATATAATAGGCGGCGGTGCTTTTGAAAACGCCAGTATATTTGCAATGTCCATAACACCGTATATTAACGCTTCCATTATTATTCAACTTCTTACCGTTGCTATTCCTGCATTGGAGAGAATGCAGAAAGAAGGGGAGGAAGGAAGAAAGAAGCTGGCTCAATGGGTAAGGTATGGTGCCGTTATATTAGGTTTCCTGCAGGCGACCTTTATGTATATTGGTTTTGGTAATGCAATATCAAGACCCGGTATATTATCTTATCTCACCATTACTTTTTCACTTACTGCAGGTACAGCTTTCATAATGTGGCTGGGCGAACAGATAAATGAGTACGGAATAGGAAATGGTATTTCACTGATTATTTTTGTCAACATTATATCCAGAGGACCGATTGCTTTTAATACTCTCTATAATATTATTAAGGCATATGCTACTGATGGACGTCTTGCAGTAGGTGCACTTATAGTTCTGGCAATCGTACTGGTATTTGTTGCTGTGGTTGTATTCGTAATTTATGTAACTCAGGCAGAAAGAAGAATACCTGTACAATATGCAAAGCGTGTTGTTGGGCGCAAGATGTATGGCGGACAAAGTACACATATACCTATTAAGGTTAACCTGGCCGGAGTTCTGCCGGTTATCTTCGCATCGTCAATATTAGCATTTATTCCTACAATTATAGGTCTTGTAGCACCCAACACTACAAGTAAGTTTCTTATCAGCTTGAGAGATTTCAGCGGTAATCCGCTCTATATGCTGGTAATGGGATTACTCGTTATATTCTTTACATTCTTCTATACTATGATGGCGTTTAATCCTATCGAAGTTGCTAATAATGTACGTAAGAATGGTGGTTTTATCCCCGGTATCCGTCCTGGTAAGCCAACCAGTGATTATATTACCAAGGTGTTAAACCGCATTACATGGTTTGGAGCCTTCTTCCTGGCCATAATAACTGTATTGCCAAGTGTATTGGAACTATTTACCGGTGTACGTATGGGATTTGGAGGAACTTCCCTGCTGATTATGGTAGGTGTGGCTCTGGAAACAGCCAAACAAATTGAATCACAGCTTATGATGAGGCATTATAAAGGTTTTCTTGAATAGAGAATGATGGTACTAAGCGGATGATTTTAATACCATCCGCTTTTTGACCATTTTAGATGCAAGATGTGAGATATGTAAAGCAGGAAATTGTCATTCTGAGCGTAGCGACGAATTTGTTCCGCCATTACTCACCAATAACTACAAGTCGTTCGACATAACAAGGAAATCAATTAGAGGCAGTGCTAACTATAAAGGATTTATTATTATGAGAATGATACTATTAGGACCTCCGGGAGCAGGCAAGGGAACACAGGCAGCGGTATTGTCAGCAACTTTAAAAATTCCCCATATTTCAACAGGAGATATTTTTCGGGCCAATATTAAAGGTGGAACTCCTCTCGGGTTATTGGCGAAAAGCTATATCGATTCCGGTAAGCTTGTTCCTGATGATGTAACCGTCGATATAGTCGCAAACAGGCTAAAAGAAGAAGATTGTGCTTCCGGTTTTATTATGGATGGTTTTCCAAGAACAGTTCCGCAAGCCGTGATGTTTGATGAGATGCTTGCAAAGCCCGGGAAAAAGGTTGAAGTTGTAATTAATATTACAGTGGAAGACAGCATAATCGTAAAGAGGTTGTCCGGCAGAAGGATGTGCTCTTGCGGAAGGACATATCACATTGATAATAACCCGCCGAAGGTAGAGGAAATTTGCGATTTCTGCAATAGTTCTCTTTATATACGTGATGACGATAAGGAAGAGACAATAAAAGAGAGACTGAAGACTTACCACGAACAAACGAGCCCTTTGGTTGATTATTATCAGGAAAAAGGTCTGATCATGAATTTTGACGGATCAAAGCCTATTGATGTTACAACCCGGGAGATACTGGACAGTCTGAAGAACAAACTGATAGACTTTGAGGATTAAAAATGATTTTTGTTAAATCGCAACGTGAATTGGATAAGATGAGGCGGGCAGGTGAAATAGTTGCTTTAGTCCACCAAAAAATGGCTGAATTGATAAAGCCGGGAATAACAACTATTGAGCTTGACAGAGAAGCAGAAAAAGTTATTACCAGAGCAGGTGCCATACCATCTTTTAAGGGCTTTCCCTGTTCATACGGCGGAATTGATTTCCCCGGTTCAATATGCGCTTCTGTTAATGATGTGGTAATACATGGGATTCCCGACAATACGATACTAAAAGAAGGCGATATTATCAGTATCGATGTTGGAGCAATTCTGGATGGTTATCATGCAGATGCCGCAAGAACAATTGCGGTTGGCAAGATTTCAGAAGAAGCCAGAGATTTGATTTTTCATACAGAGGAAGCTTTTAAACGAGGCATGGAAAAGGCGGTCGAAGGCAACAGGATAAGGGATATCTCGATTGCCATACAGGATTACGCTGAAGGAAAAGGCTATAGCATAGTACGTGATTATGTAGGACATGGCATAGGGACCGAGATGCATGAGGAACCGCAAATTCCAAATTATGCAACTCGTGAAAAGGGAGTAAGACTATCAAATGGAATGACCTTAGCTATAGAACCGATGATAAACATCGGAACCTGGCGCGTAAATGTTTTGGATGATAAGTGGACCGTTGTAACAGCGGACGGAAAGCTGTCTGCCCATCATGAAAATACTATAGCGGTTACACCAAACGGGCCGGAAATATTGACCAGATTATATTAATTTATACGAAATAAGTCAATAATCTTGAAATAGACTTGAATTTGTTATACAATATATAATCGGCGCAGTTGTGGCCGCAGTGCCGAAAGCCCCAAAGCGCCGGACAGAGCATTTTTCGTCTAATTATTATTAAGAGGGGAAGAATACTTGGATACTATAATAGGCCGTTATGCATGGTCAAAATCTGGAAGAGACAAAGACAGATTATTTATAATTATCGGTATATATGATGATCAACATGTTTTGATAGCAGATGGTGAATATAGACGGGTAGAAAATCCTAAAAAAAAGAAACTCAAGCATCTTAATATAACCAATAAGATTGCTGATGAAATACAAACAATAGTTACTATGAAGAAAAAGCTACTTGATGCAGATCTTCAGAGAGCTATAAATGACTATAATGAATAACATCCGGTAAGCGAGGGGGTATTAGATTGTCAAAGGAAGATGTAATTGAACTGGAAGGAACGGTATTGGAAGCTCTTCCAAATGCGACTTTTAAGGTTCAACTTGAGAATGGTCATGTAATTCTTGCTCATATATCTGGTAAGCTAAGAATGAATTACATCCGTATTCTTCCGGGTGATAAGGTAACTGTTGAAATGTCAACATACGATCTTTCTCGCGGACGTATTACGTGGAGAGGCAAATAAACTGGAAGCCATAGATGACAGGAGGGTCAATCATGAAGGTAAAACCATCAGTAAAAAAGATCTGCGAAAAGTGCAAGATCATCCGCAGAAAAGGGCGGGTTATGATTATTTGTTCAAATCCGAAGCATAAACAAAGACAAGGTTAGTATTAATGCAGCCGGCAGCTTAATGCTTCTGCCGGTTGCATGCATCGTAATGCATACAAATTCTCTGAAAAGCGGCTGGTCATGATATAAAAACTATCATGATATTGTAGGGGAATTTTATATATAAAACAATTTAAACACTGTAAGTAAAGAATTCTAAGGTTAGACAAATACCAATCGGAGGTGTAGTAATTTGGCTCGTATTGCAGGTGTTGACTTGCCAAGAGAAAAAAGAGTAGAAATCGGCCTTACGTATATCTTCGGGATAGGAAGAACCCGTTCCAATGAGATTTTGGGAAAAACGGGAATAAACCCGGATACACGTGTGCGTGATCTTACAGATGATGAGATCGCGAAGCTCCGAGATACAATTGAAAAAGGATATACAGTAGAGGGTGACCTGAGAAGAGAGGTTGCACTTAATATAAAACGCCTTACAGAGATAAGGTGTTATCGTGGAATCAGGCATAGAATGGGATTACCGGTTCGCGGACAGAGAACAAAGACTAACGCAAGAACCCGTAAGGGTCCCAGAAAGACTATTGCCAACAAGAAGAAGTAATCGGGAGGTCGATATATAAATGGCAGCTAAAGTTGTTAGAAGATCAAGAAAAAAGAGAGAAAAGAAAAATATCGAGCGTGGCGCAGCCCACATTCGCTCTTCTTTTAACAATACCATCGTGACCTTAACCGACGTCCAGGGCAATGCTCTTTCATGGGCAAGTGCAGGAGGTCTTGGATTTAGAGGCTCCAAAAAGAGTACTCCTTTTGCTGCTCAGCAGGCTGCTGAGACAGCTGCAAAGGCTGCTATGGAGCACGGTCTGAAGACGGTGTCGGTTTATGTTAAAGGTCCAGGATCCGGTCGTGAGGCGGCAATCCGTGCACTCCAGGCGGCTGGTCTAGAGGTTAATTCTATTAAGGATGTTACCCCTATTCCTCATAACGGTTGCAGACCGCCTAAGAGAAGAAGAGTTTAATGGAGGTGTAAGGATAGATGGCTAGATATACAGATGCATCTTGTAAACTCTGTCGTCGAGAAGGGCAAAAACTCTTCTTAAAAGGAGAAAGATGCTATACAAATAAATGCGCAATAGGCAGAAGGCCTTATGCGCCGGGACAACATGGCGCTCAGAGAAAGAAGCTATCGGAATATGGTATTCAGCTTCGTGAGAAGCAGAAAGCCAAGAGATTCTATGGTCTTTTAGAGAGCCAGTTCAGAAAATATTTTGAAATCGCAAACCGTAAAAAGGGAGTTACAGGTGAGAACCTGTTGCAGTTACTGGAAAGCAGGCTTGATAATGTTGTTTACAGATTAGGATTTGGAACAACAAGGGCAGAAGCTCGTCAGCTTGTTACCCATGGCCATTTTCTGGTGAATGGAAAAAAAGTCAATATTCCATCTTATATCGTTAAGGTGGGTGACACCATAGACGTAAGTGAAAAGAGTAAAAAATCGGTTAGATTTAAGGAAATCCTTGATATAACAGGCGCAAAGGTAGTTCCTAAGTGGCTTGAAGTAGATCAGGAGAATCTTAAGGGTAAGATTGTCGCATTACCGGCCAGAGAGGATATTGACCTTAATGTTCAGGAACACCTCATTGTTGAGTTGTACTCCAAGTAATAAAAAAGCGATTACCCTTATAAAAAATAACCCAAGGAGGGTTGACTGATGATCGAAATGGAAAAGCCTAGGATTGAGTGTGTAGAAAGTACAGAGGATAATAAGTATGGTAAGTTTGTCATAGAGCCTTTGGAAAGAGGGTATGGCACAACTTTGGGCAACTCTTTGAGAAGGATTCTGATTTCATCATTACCGGGTGCAGCAGTTACATCTATTAAAATAGATGGTGTGCTTCATGAGTTTACTACCATACCCGGTGTGGTTGAAGACATGACCGAAATTATTCTCAATATTAAAAGTCTTCGTTTGAAGCTTTTCAGCGACCAGCCAAAAACATTGTATATTGACTACGAGGGTGAAGGTGAAGTTACGGCTGCTGATATTAAAGCTGACTCAGATGTTGAGATATTGAATCCTGATTTGCATATAGCTACTATTAGCGGTGCAAGCAGATTCTTTATGGAAATCAATGTTAATCATGGACGCGGATATGTATCAGCTGAAAAGAATAAGCTTCCTAATCAGCCTATTGGCGTAATACCGATAGATTCTATATATACACCTGTCACTAAGGTGAATTATTCTGTAGAGGATACGCGTGTTGGTCAGGTAACTGATTATGATAAGTTGAGCATTGAGGTCTGGACCGATGGTTCCATCGCGCCCGATGAAGCAATTAGTCTAGGTGCCAAAATTTTGAGCGATCATCTCAATCTATTTATTGACTTAACAGATAGAGCTAAAAATACCGAGGTTCTTGTTGAAAAGGGAGAACCCGCTAAGGACAAGATTCTCGAGATGACAATTGAAGAGCTTGACCTGTCGGTTCGTTCGTACAACTGCTTAAAGAGAGCCGGTATTAATACTGTTGATGATCTCATCAGTAAAACCGAGGAAGAAATGATGAAGGTCAGGAATCTCGGACGGAAATCACTTGAAGAAGTAGTAACCAAGCTTGAAGCTTTAGATTTAAAGCTTGCTTCTAATGAAGATTAATAGTAATGCGTAAGGGGAGGAAACAAAATGCCTGCTAATAAAAAGTTAGGAAGACCTACAGACCAACGTAAGGCAATTTTAAAGAATCTGGTAACCTCTCTGATCCAGTATGGTCGTATTGAGACAACCGAAGCCAGAGCAAAGGAAGTTAAGAACATAGCTGAGAAATTAATTGCACTTGCAGTTAAAGAATGTGATAATTTTACGGCTTCCAAGAATGTAACAATCAGTGCTCCGGTAGTAGATAGTAAAGGACGTAAAATACTTAAGACCGTAACTTCAAAGAACGGAAATAAGTACGAGGTTGTTGAGAGAGAAACTAAAACTGAACTGAAAACGGTTGATGGTCCCTCAAGATTGGCTGCAAGACGTCTCATTATGAACTGGGTCTATAGAGTCAAAGATGAAAAAGGCAATACCATAAGCCTGACAAACAAATTGTTTGATGAAATTGCTCCTAAGTATAAGGACAGAAAAGGCGGTTATACCCGCATTTACAAACTTGGGGCAAGACGGGGCGATGGTGCCGAAGTTGTAGTACTTGAATTAGTTTAATTCAAATAAGTTTTTGCTTATGATAATGGAGAGCGGAGTGTACCGGTCTCCATTATTCACATTATTGAGTCAGAAGTAAGCTCTTCTTTATAACTCACGGATACATGAGGACAGTTCAGGAATACTGAAAAAGTTGTTCCTGCATGTCATTCCGAGCGTAGCGAAGAATCTTATCTGCTGTATGTGCGGATGTTTTAAGCCTTTCATTTCGCGTAGAGGCATGTGGAATGTATGTGGAATGACAAAACGTATTTTTCAGGATGAAAATATGAATGAGATGATAAAAACTGATGATGTTTATTATGAATATTTTACACAAAATGTAGATGACATTGTTGTACAAGCTGTTAAAGGTGTTTCCATGTCCATTAGGCAGGGTCAATTTGTTGTTGTCTTAGGACGGAATGGCTCGGGCAAATCAACATTGGCAAGACTCTTAAATGGGCTTTTAATTCCCCGCAAAGGCACTGTAATTATTAACGGCATTCATACTCATAATGATGAATTGATATGGGAAGTCAGAAAAACTTTAGGGCTGGTTCTTCAAAATCCTGATAATCAGATTGTTGCTACAACAGTTGAGGAGGATGTGGCCTTTGGTCCTGAAAATCTGGGAATTTCTCCGGCTGAGATAAGGATTAGAGTGGATGAATCGCTCAGAATGGTTGATATGGAAGGATACAGTGAGTATTCACCCCATATGCTTTCAGGCGGACAAAAACAGAGAATTGCGATAGCGGGGATACTTGCAATGAAGCCAAAGTGCATAGTTCTTGATGAAGCCACATCAATGCTTGATCCACGCGGACGCAAAGAAGTAATGGATGTCTTAAAAAAACTGAACCAGGAAAAGGGGATTACTATTGTACTTATCACACACCATATGGAAGAGGCCGTTGAGGCTGACCAGGTCATGGTTATGGAGGATGGCAGACTTTCTTTAACCGGCACTCCCAGACAGATTTTTGAGAATGTCGAACAAATAAGAAGAGCGGGGCTTGATATTCCTAAAATAACCGCCCTGGCCTATAATTTAAAAAAAAGCGGAGTAAAAATAGACAGACTACCCTTAAATTCAGAAGAAATGATTAAGACCTTAAAAGGCTTTTTAAAAAGAAAAAATGGAGAAAGTCCAAATCTATTTTCACAATTATCATCAGGAAAATATGAAAAGAATGAACCAATAATAAAGGTTCAAAATTTGAGTCATATTTACATGCAGGGATCGGCTTTTGAAAAAGCAGCACTGGATAATATTAACCTTACTGTAAATAAAGGCGAGATCTTAGGTATTATAGGGCAGACTGGATCGGGTAAATCCACACTGGTTCAACATTTTAACGGTATTTTGAAGGCCACTTCCGGAACTGTTGAGGTGGATGGGCTGAAGGCAGAAGGTAAGGACCTAAAAGAGCTTAGACAAAAAGTTGGACTAATTTTTCAATATCCTGAACATCAGTTGTTTGAAGAAACAGTCTATAAAGATATAATTTTTGGGCTTACAAGGATGGGTATACCCGCAGAGGAAATGAAGGCAAAGGTTTTCCATACCATTGATTTATTGGGTATATCTCCTGAGCTTCTTGACAAATCACCCTTTGAGCTTTCGGGCGGCCAAAAGCGCAGAGTGGCGATTGCCGGTGTTTTGGTAATGGAGCCTATGGTGCTGATTTTAGATGAGCCTACCGCAGGCTTGGATCCTCAGGGCAGCATCGAAGTATTTAAAATACTATCCAGGCTTAATAAACAGGAAGGGACCACCATAATTATTATATCCCACAATATGGATGATATTGCTGCATACTGCGATCGTGTGGCTGTAATGAACAATGGAAGACTGGTTTTTTGTGATACTGCTCCCAATGTTTTTTCAAGATATGAAGAATTAAGAAGCTATAACCTGGATATTCCCAAAATTACTGACTTATTCAGAAAACTTCATGAATCAGGTTACAATATTTCACAGCCGGTATTGACAGTGGATGAGGCGCAGAAATCTCTTTTGGATATAATAAATGCGAATCAGGGAGGGGTGGAATGATGATAGGAAATATTACATTAGGACAATATATTCCCGGTAATTCTATACTCCATCGCATTGATCCGAGAACAAAAATATTTTGGACAGCACTACTTATGGTGGTAACGTTCCTGATATCAACATGGGCAGAATATGTTATGATGGGTGCATTTGTGCTTATGCTTTTATTAGTCAGCGGTGTTCCCATAAAACAATCTATAAAAGGAATCAAACCATTATTATTTATACTGGCTATAACCGCCATATTAAATATATTCTTTACAGGCGGAACACCTGTTTTTGAGATTGGACCTGTAAAGGTAACTTATGAGGGAATAATTGCGGCCGTTAAATTATTCTTAAGATTGGTTATGCTGGTTATAACAGCTTCACTGGTGACAATTACAACAACTCCGATGACTATGACTGATGGAATAGAAAAGCTCTTAAAGCCTTTTGAAAAAATAGGTGTCCCTTCTCACGAAATTGCCATGATGATGTCAATAGCTCTGAGGTTTATTCCAACTTTGCTTGATGAAACCGATCGGATAATGAAAGCACAGGCCTCGCGGGGGGCAAATTTCGATACGGGAAGTATTTTTTCCAGGATAAAAAGCTTTATTCCTGTTTTGGTTCCGCTTTTTGTAAGTGCTTTCAAGCGAGCCGATGAATTAGCCGAAGCTATGGAATCCAGGTGTTACCGTGGTGGAAAAGGCAGAACGAGACTTAAGGAGATTCACTATACCAGGCTGGATCTTTTTGTCAGTATGGTCGGAATAGCTTTTATAGGAGTCTTATTCAGCGGACGCATATTTTTGTAAAATTTAATATAACGGCCGGGATTTGTTCAAAATCTTCAAATTTGTTAAAGGTTGATTATTAATATTTAAAAAAATGCTACGATAATATAAATGAGAGGGTTAATTAAACAAACGGGGGATTTATATTGAAAATAAACATTAGAGCAGATGTAGTAAAGAATAAAAGCTTTGATCCGTACTTTGTGGTGAAGGTATCATATGATGACGGTAAAAACAAATTTGTTGAAGAGATGGTATCAGTTGAGAGAAAACCACCAAGGGTTACAATTGAATATTCAGAAACCATAAACAGAATGATGGACAGGATTGATATAAAAAAGATAGAGCTTGAAATTATGAAAGCTATTGTTGAATACCTGTTAGGTCCGAAAAAACGTTAATTACAGGAGTGCTATTCTAAATACTCTCCTTTCTTTTGTACAAATAATTTCATATTATTGTCGACCGACGCATAGAAGACCTGCTTATAATCATTAATGCCGAATTCCTTCAAAGCGTTGTCCACCCACTCTCTTTTTATATTAAACTGTTCCAGAGTCCTGCCAATAAGCTTTCCGTCAATTATTATATCGCGGCAGAAAGATTCGGGAGGAAGATCCATGTTAAGATCCTCTGGAGTTACTGCACGTTTTTTTGACTTTAACAGCACACTTAACTGGCCGTTAGTTTCCAGGATTCCATATTCAACATCACTAACACTCTGAATGCTGTTGAATCTCAACTGCTCCAGAAGATCATTTATGGTATACATCTCCTTTCGCATATTCTTTTCCAGCATTTTACCATCCCTGATCAGGAGCATTGGTCTTCCGCATATAACTTCCCTTACCCGGACACCTTTAATAGATAAAAAAGAAATCGAGACTTGACATACTACCAGTACCGCAATAGGTACAACAGCATGATAAAGATCTTTACTGTCATCAGCAAGGGGGATAGCAGCGAGATCGGAGATCATAACCGCAATAGCAAATTCAAACGGCTGCAGCTCGCCTATTTGTCGTTTTCCCATAATACGCATAGTTACTACAACTACAATATATATAAAAAAGGTTCTTGTTATAAGCTGGGAAATCATAACATCTCAGTCCTTCTAACATGAATAATACAATCCAGCAAATATTTTGAACCTTTTATAAAAATTTAATTCACTAGACCACGGGGGTGGTTACTTAAGCTTTCTTTATTAATGCATCTAACGGTGGACATTCTTCGCGAAGAAGTGAATAAAGCCGCAGGTTATGATACTTACCCTGGTTAAAGGTTGCTTTCCTCATGGTGCCTTCATAAGCAAATCCACACTTTTCCGCTACTCTTGCACTGCCTATATTTCCTTCCATGACGTTAACCTGAATGCGGTTGATGGGGCGAATAGAAAACATATAGGAGCAGAATAAAAGTAAAGCCTCGCTCATATAGCCTTTGCCTTCAAATTTTGGGTCAAAAAGCTCATAACCGACTTCATAACCCGACTGATAGTCCAGACCTTTAAAATAAAGAAGCTCTCCCAAGTATTCTTCTTGTGAAGAAAGTATTAACATACGCCCTTCATCCATGCTCCAGAAACCGTTACGATTGAATTCATTTATAAATTCTTTGGCAGATGGAATATTCAGATGCCAGAACGGTCCCTTGGAATTGATATGAGTAATAAGTTCATAAACATGTTCAACCTCATGCGGGTAAATGGTTCGAAGTATTACTTTTTTTCCGTATATCATAAGATTACCTTCCTGTATAAACTTGACTATAATCCAGTGTATATTATATCATAAGTAAAGGAAAGCAATTTATTGCTTTAAGCCGTCGAAAGACGGCTTTATAGCATGTTTTAAACCCTACCATAGACATTCAGGGAGGTTATTATGTATTATATCGGTATAGACCTTGGAGGTACAAAAATCGCGGCAGGGATTGTAGATGAAGAAGGAACAATTATAAAAAAGGACAGTGTTCCTACAGGGAGAACAAGAAAAAACGAAGAAATTGTTAACGATATATGCATGCTTGTAAAAAAGCTGCTAAATGATACAAACCTCTCTGAAAAGGATATCTATAGTGTAGGAATCGGAAGCCCGGGATCACTGGACAGAGACCAGGGCATTATTATTGCTAATTTTAATTTAAGCTTTAGATATGTAACTATCAGGAAAGCAATACAGGAAGTTATACCGGTACCGGTTTATGTAGAGAACGATGCTAACTGTGCAGCCATTGCCGAAAGCATTGCAGGAGTAGGAAAAGGTGTAGATTATATGGTGCTTATTACAATTGGAACCGGTATAGGCGGGGGCATAATTATTAATAATAAGCTTTATATTGGGTCAAACGGTGCCGCTGCTGAATTAGGACATATGGTTATAAATCTGGACGGAGAAAGCTGCACCTGCGGGAGAAAAGGCTGCTGGGAGGCATATTCCTCCGCCACTGCCTTTATCAGACAAACGAAAGCGGCGGCTGCTGATAATCCAGAGTCGAAGATTTTAGAGCTTGTTGATGGGGATATGGAGAAGATAGATGCTAAAACTGCCTTTGATGCTGCAAGAATGGGGGATGAGACTGCCATAAATGTTGTCGACCGCTATATTGATATACTGGCTGAAGGGCTTGCTAATATGGTAAACATATTTCAACCTGATCTTATCGCAATTGGCGGGGGTGTATCAAAAGAGGGGGAAAATCTTCTGGCCCCGTTAAGAGAGAAGATGAAAGGGCGGACATTCTTCATTGGAGACTTGAAAAACACACAAATTGTTGCCGCCAAAATGAGAAATGATGCGGGCATTGTTGGAGCGGCACTTATTTCCAAGAGGATGTAAGATATCAGAATGAGAAAAATAAAACTGGTAATTGAATATGACGGTTCGGGTTACCATGGGTGGCAATATCAGAAAAATGCTATATCTGTGCAGGAGGTTCTTTCAAAAGCAATAAAAAAGCTAACGGGAGAAGATATTATACCTGATGGAGCGGGGAGAACAGATGCGGGAGTTCACGCATATGGTCAGGTAGCCAGCTTCATCACCAGTTCATCTATACCTGCTGAAAAATTTACACCGGCTTTAAATACGTATTTACCCGATAATATTTCCATAATAGCGTCAGAGGAGGCAGATGAAAATTTTCATGCCCGCTTTTCAGCAAAAGGGAAACATTACAGATATATAATTATTAACAGACCTCAAAAATCGGCAATATGGGCCAGTAAAGCATGGCATGTACGGGAGACACTGGATTTTGAAGCGATGAACAAAGCAGCCGGATTTTTTATAGGTCACAAATGTTTCAGGGCATTTTGCGCTTCAGGCCATAGTGCCAAAACCTTTGACAGGACAGTTTTTTACTCTCAATGGCACAGGGACGGTGAATTTTTAGTATATGATACCAAGGGAGACGGTTTTCTTTACAATATGGTAAGGATTATGGTCGGGACTATGGTGGATATTGGTAAAGGACGTTATAAGCCTGAAATCATTGAGGAAGCTATAAGAAACCAGCAACGTAATTCAATAGGAGTTACTGCACCACCGTCAGGTCTGTATTTAATGGAGGTTTTTTATTAACCAGAAGGAGAATCATTATGCGCACCGTCGGCAAGCTTATCAAAGGAACAACAATATTATCAGAGCAGGTTTATGAGATTGATGACAACGAGGGCTCTTATCAGGACAGGCTGGAAAAAAGTCTTGTTGAAGTATGCCGTCTCTTGAAAATTGAGGTACCAATCTGGCTGTCAAAAAATACCCGTGAATATGTAAGATTCAGAAGGACCTCGTTTAATGCTGATCAATTTTTCAACCCTGTGCTATTTGAAAGATTTGAAATAAAAGTAGAATAGAAATATAAAGAAATAGAAATTTAATAATAATGAAAAAATGTTTTCATAAAAAAACGATACAATTGGTTGACTTTGGTCAACCCATGTGTTACAATTAAAAACTGCATTATTATAAATGCAGGTATTGTATTATGCTTTTTTTGTTGTGCATCTGTACTATAATTTCGTTATTATAATAGCACAATTGTATGAATGATACAATACTTGTCAATAATCTTTAAGATTAAAATAATAGATCGGGAGAATGATGTCTTGGAATTTTTGCACAAGTCTAAAACTTGACAAAATTAATTTAAACCAGAATGGATACGTTTCCCCTTCTATATTTTTATGTCTTTTCCACCAAAATATGCAGTTCATACGAGGTGATTATTAATGGACCATGAAGTTCAAATGGGCAGAACAAAAAGGAAGAGTTTTGCTCGCATCAAAGAAGTCCTTGACATGCCAAACCTGATTGAGATTCAAAAGAACTCATACCAGCAGTTTCTTAAAGAGGGCTTAAAAGATGTATTAAGAGATGTATCTCCTATCACCGATTACACCGGTAATCTGATTATGGAGTTCATCGGCTATACTCTGGAAACCGATAATGTTAAGTATTCGGTTGAAGAGTGCAAGGAAAGAGACACAACCTATTCCGCACCTTTAAAAGTGAAGGTTCGCCTTATTAATAAGGA
>JAAYTR010000029.1 GCA_012523685.1 Clostridiaceae bacterium
GTGATTTGATGAAAAAGGTATTAAATATTGGGTTTATCACGACTTTGTCCGGCCGCTGGCCCAGAGAACTTCCAAATAAAAGGCTTAAGGATTATGGGGAATGGCTGGAAGAAAATCTTAAAGAAATGAATCTGGTAAAGGCAGAAGAGATTGTCAGTACTTCCGGTACGATTCAGGAGACCGTAAATAGATTTAAGCAAGCCGGTGTGGATGTTATTATAATGCTTTATGGTGCTTTTACCGGAGATGACATATCAACCCGGATGGCAGAAGAGTTGAAGGTGCCTGTTATACTATGGGCACCCTACGAGCCACCTTTTGATAAAGATACCCGGCTTTTTGCAAATGCTCTGGTGGCCGCCACAATGAACGCTGCTTCACTGCGCAGACTGGGGCATAAGTATCACGTGATTTATGGAAGCAAAGAGGACGAGAGGGCCGCAGAAAGCCTTATTTGTTTGATAAAAGCCTACAACACAGTTAAAAAGCTTAGAGGAACGCTTTTGGGCTTATTAGGCTATCGTCCCACTGCATTCTACAACTCCGCTTTTGATGAAGGATTAATTAGAAGAACGTTTGGAGTACGGATGGAGTCTACAGACCTTAAGATGGTATTCGACAGAATGGAAAAGATACCCGAAGAAAAAGTAAAAGCTGATATGAAAAAAATGGCGGCTGAGTTTGATATAAGTAATTTGCCCGAACAGCATCTGGAAAACCATTCAAAGCTATATTTCGCCTTGCAGGAAATTATCAATGAGCAGGGATATGACTATGCCACAATAAAATGCTGGCCTGAAATGGGGCAATTAAAAACTACTCCGTGCGCTGTAATGGCAAGGCTGGCAGACGACCAGAATATGAATATTATTTGTGAAGGCGATGTGGATGCCGGATTGGCCTTAATTGTACAGCACTATCTAACAGAAAGCCCCGGTTTTATAACAGATATGATTAATATTGATGAGGAAAACAATACTTTAACCTTCTGGCACTGTGGAAATGCGCCATTATCATTAATGAACAAAAAATATGATGTGACAATCGATAACCATCCTTTAGCAGGACAGGGAACGGCATTTTATGGTTCATTAAAAACAGGTGCGGTTACAATAGCCCGTTTTTGTAATATTGACGGAGTTTATAAGTTATTTCTCTTAAGGGGTGAAGCCATTGATTCTCCCAGATATACAAAGGGTGTAATGGTGACTGTGAAAACCAAAGCGGCCGTTAGGGATATTGTTGAAAATATTATTAAAGAAGGCATACCCCACCATTACAGTATTGTATGGCGGGATGCGGCGGATGAAATGATTATAGTATCGAAACTTTTGAATATTGAGGTTATTGAAATGTAATGGTATCAAACGACAATAAAAGAATCTGAAAGGATGATGAAAGCATGAAAAAAAACAGCAGCTTGACCTATAAGGAAATATATGGACAACCCGAGTCATTTAAAGGTATTAATGATAGTCTCGGTGAAATTTATGAAGTTTTGGACCGGGTATTTGACAATAAGAATACGTATGATGAACTTATATTCACCGGATGTGGAACGTCGTTTTATTTGGCTCAGAGTGCTGCTCATGCATTCTCAACCTATACCGGAATTTCAGCCAGGGCGGTACCCTGCTCGGAACTGTTTTTCTTTCCTGATACATTTGTCAGGGACAAGAAAATACTGGTTTTGCCGATCACAAGAAAGAGCTATACAACTGAGGTAAGAATGGCAATTGACAAAGTAAGATCTTTCCCTGATGTGCAATCTCTTGCCATAACCTGTGATCCTGACAGTAAAACATATAATGATTATGTAATTCTTTCTCCGGTATCTTCTGAAGAAAGTGTTATTATGACACGTTCTTATACCAGTATGTTATATCTCGCTGTTGTTATGGCCATGCATGTTGCAGGCAGGAATGATGATATTCAGGCTATGTCAGAACATGATAAAACAGCCAGGGAGCTGCTTATCAAAATGGATGAGATGGCTAAGAAAATAATTGATGAGAATCCTGACCTTAATTTGTTTATTACCTTGGGACAGGGTGTTTATTACGGAATAGCTAATGAGTGCATGAATAAAATGAAAGAGATGGGTATTGTCAATTCTGAGGCATATTATAGTCTGGAATATCGACATGGTCCTATGAGTCTTGTGGATAAAAACACTATGATATTAACTCTGGTTAATTCAAAATCAACCGGGTACGATGCCAAGCTTTTATCTCAGATGAAGAGCTTTGGAGCAGTGACTGCCGCTGTGGGCAAGGATATAAGCAAGAGCATGAAAGATGTGGATTATATACTGGATCTTGCTTATAACTATAATGATATGCAATATGCCCCGTTAATGGGTTTTATAGGCCAGTTTCTGGGATATTATATAGCGGAAAAGAAAAATATAGATGCAGACACTCCCAGAAACCTTTCTCAAGCGATAGTGTTGTAAATTTTTTAGTAACTTACTTCATAAATAATGCGAACTAGTCTTTGTTTGTACAAACATAATTAAGCGGCGTGGCTGCTGCGATTTAAAGCGAAGCATGGATTGCGTAGCGAGCGCGACTAGAAACTGGATGTTGGAAATGGAGCGCTAAATCGCAGTAGTCTACA
>JAAYTR010000030.1 GCA_012523685.1 Clostridiaceae bacterium
CTTTTGCTCCGGAGATATTTAAAGAGTACTATAATTTCAGTTTTACTGTTGCTATGCAGTTCTCCACATCCAAAACCGATGGCATGGCCGGGATTGCGCCCTTCTTTGTGGTGGCCAATGAGCCGGCGGCGTTAGAATATCTTATCATTGATTCCAGCTCATCTTTATCCAGCAATTCAATTGGCTTATCCGAGTTAAGAATTCTATACAGCATAGCTCCTAAAAAAGCATCCCCTGCACCGGTAGTATCTACTGTATTTACATCATAAGTAGCCAGTTTACCAGTGCTGTTATTGTATCTGTAAAAACATCCTTCCGGGCCAAGTGTCACTAAAATAAGCGCTGTTCCATACTTTTCCCGGATAAACTCTGAACCTTTTTCCAGATCCTGTTCTCCTGTTATAAACTCAAGCTCCTCACTCGAAACTTTTAAGATGTCAGTATAAGCTAATCCTGCTTCCATCATCTTTTTTGCTTCATTCAGGTCATCCCAGAGCGGTGGCCTTAAGTTTGGATCAAAAGAAATGAGTTTCTGATATTTCTTTGCTGCTTTTACAGCATACAAGGTCGCATCACGCGATGGCCCTTTTGTCATGGACACAGTACCAAAGTGGAATACTCTGCAGCTCTTTATCAAATCTAAATCAACATCTTCCTCGCAAAGAAGCATATCTGCCCCGGGATTTCTATAGAAGCTGAAACTTCTGTCTCCACTGCTGTCCAGGTGTACAAATGCAAGCGTGGTATTGGCTTCGGCAGTAACAACAATTCCCTGTGTGTCTACCCCGATATCCCTCATAGTAGACAGAAGGAAACTGCCGAACTGATCTTTACCTACTTTGCTGATTAAAGCTGTTTTTTTCCCCATTTTAGAGAGAATAGACAGCACATTTCCGGGAGCTCCACCGGGGTTCCTTTCAAATAAAGCGGTACCTTCTGATGTTACCCCTCCCGGAGTAAAATCTATCAGTAACTCACCTATTGCTACCACATCAAACATATCAGCACCTCATTTCATACTCATAAATAAATATGTTTACTTTTCTTCATTAAAAAGCTCTTCTATCCGGGATTTAGTTTCCGTGGACAACGCTTCACTCAAATAATTCTTATTTACTGTCTGCTTTTGTTGATAGGTTTGCATCACTTTCTCATTAGCCCTTTCTATTTCTTCATTGAGTTCACGGGCTGACATAACGGCACAACCCGCTCCCCGAATGATAATCTGCTGCAAATTATCGGATGTGGCAACAGTAATATCATATTTTTTCTGATTATCATGCGCAAACCTTTCAATATAATGGTCGGCTGTTTGCGCCTCTCTTGTATATACCAAATGAATGTTCTCATAGTCAAGAAATTCCTCCTGATGTCTCTCCACCCTGTAGGCATCGAATACAGCAATAATATGATTTTTTCGGATGCCCTGATACTTACACAAGATATCAAGCAATTTCGACCTGGCGTTATCCATATTCTCCTGTGCCAGCTCTTTTAATTCCGGCCATGCAAAAATGATATTATATCCATCAACAAGCAGATATTCCTCTTTTTTCTCCATAGGTATGCTTTTATAGGTAGCCGGTTTATGAAAACTTTCTGCAGTCGTTCTTCGTTTTTGCCAGACAGTCTTTTTCCCCTGATTTGCATAATAGGTCTGATTAAGAATCCGGTCAACTTCTTCGGCATCAAGCCATCTTTCCTCTGAGCTGCTATGTTGATTTCCGGTAGCAGCCTCCATATGCTCTTCCCGACTTTTTAAAAAGCTTTCAACATGCATATAGTCCTTTACTTCATCCCAGCTTACCAAAAAGCCTGAACCATTTGCACAAAAGACAGAACCTGTGGGATTTGCCACATCTCTTTCTGAATCGTAACCTATTCTTTCAATAACCTCATCTGTATTATGACATGGTTCATAACCTTTAAAGCTGCAGAAGAGCCTGCCTTGTCCTTTAGTATAGGCTGTAAGCTCTTTTTGATAATTTCTCATGGTTACAACAGGAGCACTTCCTGTAAGTATCGTTGTTCTGTTTTCGATTTGTGAAATCTGGCAGCTTCCGTGCATTTTCTCTATATCGGTCATGGCACGTCCCACCATGTTTTCGGGCAGTTCTATCTGAAAGGAATAATACGGCTCCAGCAATATAGCCTCTGCTTCTTTCAAGCCTTGTCTAACCGCACGATATGTTGCCTCCCGGAAGTCTCCGCCATCCGTGTGCTTTTGATGAGCTTTCCCCGATACCAGGGTTATTTTTATATCTGTAATCGCAGAGCCTGTTAAAACCCCCTTATGAACCTTTTCTTTAAGATGGGACATTATAAGGTTTTTCCAACTTTTCGCCAGTATATCATCACTGCACTCTACAGCATACTCAAGGCCGCTTCCCCGCTCCTTCGGCTCCAACAGAAGGTGAACTTCGGCATAATGTCCCAGTGGTTCAAAGTGTCCAACGCCTTCTACAATATTCCCGATGGTTTCTTTATAGACAATGCTGCCTGAGTCGAAGGATACTTCAATACCAAACCGGCTTTGTATAAGGCTTTGTAAGACTTCAATCTGCACCTCACCCATAATTTGCACCTGGATCTCCTGAAGCTGTTCATCCCACATAATGCGAAGCTCAGGGTCTTCCTCTTCAAGCTGTCGCAGCCCGGGCATCATCATTCGCGGGTCAACACCCTCCGGGAGTTTTATCTGATACGTTAATACCGGTTCTAAAATCGGCATATTTGATGCTTTTTCTTCTCCTAATCCCTCTCCCGGCTTAGTATTGCTGAGTCCTGTCACAGCACATACTGTACCTGCTTCTGCCTCATTCACCGTCTTATATTTCTGACCTGAATAAATTCGTATCTGATTAACCTTTTCTTCAAACTCTCTATATTTTATAACATCCCTTACCTTAAGTCTTCCTCCGGTAATCTTCATATGTGACAGACGATTTCCTTGCTCATCCCTGTTAATCTTAAATATCTTCGCGCCGAATTTATCAGGATAGGCAGGAATACAGACATATTTAATAATGCCCTCCATAAAGCTTTCAACGCCTTCAATTTTTAAAGCCGATCCAAAGAAGCATGGAAACACTTTTCGTGTTCTGATAGCCCTGGTTATCTTTTTAATATCTATTTGATTTGATTCCAAATAGGCCTCCATCAGGCTTTCATCGCACATAGCAAGCTGGTCGTAGAATTTGTCTGTACCAGCCTGTCCAAAGTCAATACACCCGTCACTCAGCTGCATTTTTAATTCACTGATTAGTTTACGGCGGACGGTGCCCTCCTGATCCATTTTATTGACAAATATAAATACCGGGATACTATACATCGAAAGTAAGTGCCATAATGTTTTAGTATGTCCTTGAATACCATCTGCCCCGCTAATCACTAATATGGCATAATCCAGCACCTGAAGCGCTCTCTCCATTTCACTGGAAAAATCCACATGGCCGGGAGTATCCAACAGGGTTATTTGTGTATCACCAATTTCAAGCACCGCCTGCTTGGAGAATATTGTGATTCCCCTGGCTCTTTCAAGCTCAAAGGTGTCAAGATATGCATCCTTGTTGTCCACACGCCCTAACTTCCGTATCTTGCCGCTCAAATATAATAAACTCTCAGAAAGTGTTGTTTTGCCGGCATCTACATGTGCCAGTATTCCAATAACCAATTTTTTCATAAGCTTTTTTAATCCTTCGTTGTCAATAGTACCATAATACCGTTATTAATTCATAAAAACTTAACGGAAAATGTCTTAGCATTCGCTTATCAAGCTTATATAAAACTCTACCACCTTTAAAAGAGTACTTACAGGAATTCTCTCATTATGTCCGTGAATCATTTCTCTTTCTTCTTTTGACAGCTTCATTGCCGAAAATCGGTACACATGGTCTGTAATCCTGCAATAATGTCTTGAATCGCTGCAGCCCAGCATCAGATATGGAGATACTATTACTTCAGGCCAAATGCTTTTTATTACCCTCTTCAATTTGTACCACTCATCACAATCAGTATCGGAATAAACAGATGGATCCATACCGCTTACAATACTGACATCAATTTGGTCATTGCGAATAATTTTTATCAGTCTTGTAATAGCAGATTCTATGGTGTCGGTTCCCAGAAGGCGAAGATTGGCTCCTACCGAGGCACTAGACGGTATTACATTAAAGGCCTTGCTTCCGTCCATCCGGGTTACAGAACAGGTAGTCCTCATCATGGCATTAAGCTCACCACCCGATAGTCTACTGATAAAACTAATTAGTGGTTTAAAACACCAGAGATTTGCAAATAAGATTCTGTACATAAAGTTTGAGTACCTTCCCAGTGTATCAAACATCTCTTTAACAGGTTTTGTAAGCTGTGATTTAAAAGGATTTTTTTCAATTTCTACAACTGCCTTCGCCAGTAAACCGACAATAGTATGGGCAGGAGGGGTAGATGAATGTCCTCCTTTGCTTTTCATTGAAAGCTCAATGTTCAGGCTGCCTTTTTCTCCAGTGCCTATTAAAGCTGCCGGTGTTGAAACACCTGGAAAAGCATTTTCAACTATTGCTCCTCCTTCATCTAAAACAAAAGAAGGCTTAACTCCCAGTTTTTCCAGCTCATTGACGATATCTGGACATGATGGACCTAATATTTCTTCATCGCCTGAGAATGAAAAGTAAATATCCTGCTTCGGTGTAAATCCTGATATAATCAGGTGTTCTGCAGCTTCTAACATACCGCACAGAGTCGCTTTGGTATCAAGGGTTCCCCTTCCCCATATTTCATCATTTTCGATAATACCCTCAAAAGCAGGTTTATCCCAGTATTTCTCATCTGCCGGAACCACATCATAATGAGCCATAAGCACAACAGGCTTATCATTGGCACTTCCTTTCCAGTGATACAGTATTCCGGACTTTCCTATAAGCTTGCGGGTGCATACTCTATGGAATTCCGGAAATCTTTCAACAAGGAGATGTCTGAATTTCTCAAATTCATTTATGTCAACTGATTCATCATTGATATCTGAGATTGTCTTGCAGCGAACCATATCGGCCAGATCACGAACTGCTTTGTCTTTGTCTATATCCGGCATTTCCCTTTTTGCATTAATCTCTTTCATAGGCTTAAAAGCAGCCGCTCTGATTAATATAATTGCTAAAAATGCTATAAGAACAAACAGTAAAGCCATAAATATCCCTCATTTCCTTCTCTCAATGAGTATTTTACAGCAAGCCTTTCTTGTACAGGATTCTTGCAACACCAATGGATATGGCTGCTCCAACCGGAACCAGTATGCCTACTGAGCTTGCTAAGGAAGGTACTGATAAAAACAATACAACCATAAACAACAGGGGAACAATGGAAACCTTCCAGTTCTTGCTGATATAAACTACACCCAGTCCTCCGAAAAGAGCAGGCAGAATATTATCAAAAGCAGGTTTTAGCTCAGGTGAGTTCAGAATTGGAGTCAATTGGCCTATCAGAAGAACTCCTATGGAAATAATTATAGTTGTGACAATAGAAGAAGTAGCTATAGCAATGGTTGAGACAACCTCACCTTCTTCTGTTCCCGATTTTACACTGTTAATCTCCATGGCATTCAATGCACACGGAACTTTTAGATTTGTAAGGTTTCCGGTTACAAATCCCAGATAAGATCCTGCTGTTCCCAGCATAGGGCAAAAGGTAATTACCTCAATAGCTCCAACGGTCCAGAATATAGGAGCTACACCCAAGAGTCCTTTTACTACCGATTGCAAAGGAGGCCAGGCATTGTAGTAAACACATATTGCCACAGGCACCAAAAGGATAATAACAACTGCAATCCATATCCAAATCTTACCGTACAGATGCGTCATATCATCATAAGTTTTTCTATTCATATAAAATCCTCCTATGCAATTAAGGGTGTTATACAGACAGCAAAAGTCATGGCCCCAAGCATACTTATGGGGAGCGCATAATCCTGTATCCAATTTATTTTAAAAACTTTCAGAAGAATTCCGCAGATTCCCATAAGGAGTGCAGAGAACATAAGAACAAAGACAGGTATCCAACCGGCAAGCCCGATTCTGATATTTGAAAAAACCATTCCCATAAAAGCTGATATCATGCCCAGGAACATGGCTGTAATAAACAAATCTCCCCATTTACTATCCTTGCTTTTTATGGTAGTCAGACCCTTTTGGATCCGCCTTAACAGGATTGGAACCAGTATAATGCTGACTATGATGCCAAGAGTCATTACCCAGGCAATGGCAGAAAATGCTTTAGGGTCTTTTATTGTCTCGGATAGCGATACATTCAAAGCCGAAGCTGTTGATGTGGCCGCAGGCAGCTCATAGGTTATTGCGCCTATAACGCTTAGCCGTATCCATGGCAGAGGCAGCCCCAGAAACTTTGAGAGCGTTAAAACTCCTAATAGTATTGATACAGCCGGGGCAACAGTGAAAATTGCTGATGAAGATATGGTTTTTCTTAATTTCTTAATGTCCATGCCTAATTCTTTTCCACGCCTGTATGCTCTGATCAGAAAGAATAGCGATTGGGCAATGATAAACACAATAATTGTAACCGCAAGTATGTACATGAAATTATCATTGGGATTAAAATTCATATTTTCCCCTCCCTTACTATTAGTCCGTAGATAAATTGAAAACATGCAATACTTCATATTTGAACCGGTGCTCTTATTATACCAGTTTTTGAGACTATAATGTTATATGACTATTTGCAGGAATCCTCAATAACAGATCTGTAATAGAACCTCACATTTATATTTTGAGTATGTATAAATTCTATTAAACAGCATTGTTTCTTGAATAGTTAAAAATTAGCAGACCGAATAATATTATAGCTCCACCGACATATGTTGCAGTATCCGGAACTTCAAATATAATAATATAACCTAATATCAATGATAATAACGGTGTAACAAACATATAATTTGAGACATCGCTGGTTTTCTTAGCAATTGACAGAGCTTTAGACCAACATATATATGCGATAGCACTGGGGAAGATACCTAAATATATTACAACAAAAATCTGACTCAAAGGTGCCCGAATAATTTGTGAAATCGCTTCCGGTGAAAAAACAGACAAAAAAATAGAACCTGCAACTATGCTGTATGTAGTTGATTGAAAAGCCGTATATTTTTTTGTATATTGTCTTTGAGTTATGTTATAACCACTCAGAAGGAGCGCAGCTCCAAACATCCATAAGACTCCGATATTAATAGACAATATGCCATTCCAAAGCGTAAGAACCAGTATGCCTGAAAATTCAATCAGTATTGCAACCCATGACAAGGCCCTTAGTTTTTCTTTTAGAGATACAGATGCGAATAAAGCTGTAAGGATCGGTACTGTTGCAATAATAATACTTGAAGTTGTTGAAGATAATGATTTTGATCCTATATTAAAGGCTATCATGTAAAGTGTGAAACCCAAAAGACCTGATAAAATGAATTTTGGAATATCATTGAAATCCGGAAGCCCGGTTTTCTTTATACTTGCAGCAATAATAAGAACTATTGAAGCAACAAAATATCTGAGAAATCCGAGGCTAAAGGCTGTAAAATAATTAAGCGCTACCTTTGTAAAGACATATGCAGATGCCCATAAAAAGACTGTACAAATTGCGTAAAAGTGACTTAATCTGTAACGCATATTTCTCAATTACCTTCTTTCGGGATGCTGTATCTCAACCTTATACTTAAGAATTCTTTTTGTTAATTGTATCATAAACTTGTTTTATAATATATTGGGGAATTTCAAAGGCTGCATTTTATTATTCATTTATATGTTCTGGCGGCTTTGATACACTCCTTTTTATCTGTTCTGATTTTCTGTTATAAATATTGGCGGCAATCTGATTAACATTTTCCATAAGCCACATGAAAGTTGTAGTGCCTTCGGAATAATCAGCCTCCGCAAACATATCAATTCTTCCATCACGAATCAACTGGTTGACCTGATTAAATGCTCTTGAATCACCTTTTGGATATATAGCAAATGTTCTGCCACCATTGCTTTTTAATACTGAAAAAGCAGGAACATCGCTCGGACCATCTGCTATATAAATCATATTCTCAAATGGAACCCGCCTGTTTTCATATGAAATCTTCGCGTTGACATCGATATGAGGATATTCATTTGAACCCTTGTTAATTTCAAATATAGCCCTTGTTTTTGAAGTATTATCTATAGCATAAGCAATTTGTTTTATTTCACAATCATCACTATCAGAATTCTTCCCTTTATACTCCCTGATATGAAGAGATGATTTTATTGGCTCTTCTATAAATTCACAGCCCCAAATATGCTTTACATATTGAGCAACAACAGAACCCCTGATCATTTCAGCTAAACCCGTACTTACAATGTAATGTTCAACTTTAATGTTAAACTTCTGAAAATCCTGATTGTTTTCTACAGAGTCCTGCAATTTCTTAAATATTTCCGGAATTCCGGTATAGAACTTCAACTCTTTTCCTAATTCTCTTAGTACAGCATTGTTCAGGCCTTTAAATATTCCCTGATCAACACATGTCAGAAAATGATTGAGATATAATGTATCCCTGTTAACTCTAATTCCCTTTTCTCTATATTGAGCCTCCAGGCTGTTAACCTCTTTCCAGAA
>JAAYTR010000259.1 GCA_012523685.1 Clostridiaceae bacterium
AAATAAATTTTTACAGTATGATAAAAGTCTGAGATAATCATAGTAATCCGATTCTAAAAGATTAATAGTTTTATGATTTAAAGGAAATACTACTCCTGACACAAAAACCAATGTGAAAGGGGTAGTTTTTTTGGATTTATTCAGAAGTTACCAGCTGGTCGAAACAGAAGGCGGCTATGATCTTATTTTGTTTATTGATACTAATATGGATGATGTTGAATTTGCCGATGAATTTGGTAAAATCGATCCGGATAATAAAAAGCGCCTTAATGACAATATAATCGATTATATTAAAGAGAAATTTCCAAATATAAAAATTAATATGGTAAAAATAATGGCAGGAACAGTACTACTGTCATCCTTTGTCTTAACTGCCCCCGCAAAAGTACAAGCTGCGCAAAGCCCTGCTTCAGGCCTGACATATACTCAGAGTGCTTATAACTATAATATAAAGGTTTCAGTAAATGGCAATCTGCAAAGCTTTAGCGCCCGTCCGTTTATATATAATAATACTACCTACGTACCGCTGTATGATTTAGGAAAAGCAATAGGGGGCAGTGTATGGTGGAATAATACATCAAATACAGTCGGTATAAATAAAAATAATAATATGATTGCATTCATGCGTGGTTCAAATCTGGCAAGAGTTAACGGTATTCAGGTGAAAATGCCTGCATCTATTGTTATCGACAATATAACTTTTGCCCCGTTAAGATTTATAGCTGAGAATCTCGGATATAAAGTTGATCTTGACACAACTACCCAAACAATCAATATAACTAATCCAGCGACAAAAAAGCCTAACACTTATACTGTGGTGCCTGGTGATTCCCTTTGGTTAATTTCAAAGAAATTTGGTGTTTCTATTGCAAGTATAAAAAGTGCTAACAATATCTCCACTGATATTATTTATCCGGGGCAATCATTGATTATTCCGAACCAGGCTACAGACGCTACACCCGCACCCGCACCGGGTCAGCCCCAGACACCTGCACCAGCTGATAATACAAAATGGCCGGATATTACTTATATTGTCCAGCCGGGTGATACTGCGACATCAATAGCCAGGAAATTTGGAATGTCAACACAAGATGTTTTGAAATATAACTATATGGACTCAGATGAGTGGTTTAATGCAGGGGATAAAATCGCAATATCAGGTTATGCTCCAAGAGTAACTACAGTAAGGCAAGGTGAAAGCACTGCTCCTGCCAGACGCGGCACAGCTGTTGACTGGAATCTTGAAGGCCAGTATTTAGTAAAAAGAGGTGATGTATTTACCATTGTTGATGTAGATACCGGGAAAAGTTTTAAGGCCAAAATGATTGGGGGATATAACCATGCTGATATTGAACCTCTTACAACTACAGATACAAATATAATGAAATCTCTCTTTGGACAATGGAAATGGTCTCCCAGAGCAGTCGTTATCTATCACAACGGCATGAATATTGCTGCATCTTTATCGGGAATGCCCCATGGAGTGGATACTGTAGAAAACGGTGTTAATGGACATTTTGATTTATATATGAAAAACAGTACTTCGCATAGCGCATCAACTTCAAAAGTATATATACAGGAACATCAGAATATGGTTATGAAGGCTGCAGGAAAATAAACCAGCCTTTTGTCAAGGAGGGCATCATGTGCAATCTTTTGCATGTGATGCTCTTTTGTTTACTCAATACAATTTTCACCACATTAATTACATAGACATATCTTAGTGTAGGGAAACCGTTTAGTTTATACAGTATCGGTTTTTTTATTGCCGGTTATAAGAGGGTACTGCCATGGGGGATAGTGTTTTTCCTTTAAATTATCTACCGTTAGGGAAAAAAGCAAGAGTCAAGGCCTTAATATCGGTTGGTAGCACCAGAAGACGAATGCTTGACTTAGGAATTATATCTAATACAGAAGTGGAAGCACTTCAAAAAAGCCCTTCAGGGGATCCTATAGCATATTGCATAAGGGGAGCTGTGATAGCGCTGCGTTCCGAAGAAGCGTCACAGATATTAGTGGAGGAAATATACTGAAGGCCGCTACTTTGCTTAAGGGGGAGTGTAACCAATGGGGTAAAAAAACAGTCAAAGCTGTTGATTAAAGATGAAAATCAATCAGTTATAGAAAAAAAGAATCTTGATGATAGAATAATTGCTCTTGCCGGGAACCCCAATGTAGGAAAAAGCACAGTATTTAATTACTTGACAGGTTTAAACCAGCATACCGGAAACTGGCCGGGGAAAACCGTTACCAATGCTCAAGGCAGATATTTACATAAAGGAAAAGGCTTTATTTTGGTAGATCTTCCGGGTATATATTCCCTTATGGCTAATTCAGTTGAAGAAGAGGTGGCCAGGGATTTTATATGCTTCGGAAATCCCGATGCAACATTGATTGTGGCTGACGCTACCTGTCTTGAAAGAAATCTTAATTTAGTTTTGCAAACCCTGGAGATAACTAACACAGGAATTCTCTGTGTAAATCTTTTGGATGAGGCAAAAAGCAAAAAAATAAATATAGATCTGAAGGAATTATCAAAGCAACTTGGAATACCAGTTATAGGCACTTGCGCCAGAGATGGTAAGGGTTTATCCGAGCTAATGGATGAGGCTTATAACCTCACAATGAAGAAATCAATAAAATCAAATTATATTATAAAATATGATAAACCAATAGAGGAAGCAATTGCATTATTGGAGCCCTCTATAAGGAAACTCATTGGGGATTTAAGCAGCAGATGGCTAGCTTTAAAATTGTTGGACGGAGATAAAACAATTATAAAATCGATTAACCGGTATTATAAAATTGATATTCTGGAAGAAGAGGAAATAGTAAATAAGTTGCAATTGGCTCGTGAAGTCTTGATAAACTCAGGAATAGACAATAATCTTTTCCGGGACAAGGTAGTTTCCCGTATTGTAATTAAAGCAGAAGAAATAAGCAGGAAGGTTGTATCCTATGAGAACGAAAAGTATAATTTGAGAGATAGAAAAATAGATAGAATTTTAACTTCAAAGACATTTGGCATACCGATAATGCTGGCTCTTCTGGGTTTTGTATTCTGGCTTACTATTATAGGAGCAAATTATCCTTCTCAAATGATATCCGATGGACTGTTCTGGCTGGAGGTCAGAATAAACGCATTCTTAATAACAATAAATTTTCCTGTATGGTTACAAGGTTTACTGGTTGAAGGAGTATACCGGACCCTTGCATGGGTTATATCAGTTATGCTTCCTCCGATGGCGATTTTCTTTCCGCTTTTCAGTCTTTTAGAGGATTTAGGTTATTTACCCAGAATAGCATTTAATCTGGATAATTTCTTTAAGAAGGCTTGCGCCCATGGGAAACAGGCATTGACCATGTGCATGGGGTTCGGCTGCAATGCCGCCGGAGTTGTAGGGTGTAGAATTATTGACTCACCTAGAGAAAGATTAATAGCAATAATAACAAATGCCTTTGTTCCTTGTAACGGAAGATTCCCAACCCTTATTGCCGTTATTACAATATTTTTTACGGGCTTTTTTTCTGGACTTTCCGGTTCATTTGCATCAGCATTTATTCTCACAATGCTTATTGTTCTAAGTGTTGTAATGACATTATTATTGTCAAAAATCCTTTCACGGACAATACTTAAAGGATTGCCATCATCGTTTGCCCTTGAACTGCCTCCATATAGAAAACCTCAAATAAGCAAAGTAATTACCAGGTCAATATTTGACAGAACTATATTTGTTCTTGGCAGAGCTGTTGTTGTGGCTGCCCCGGCCGGGCTTATTATATGGATAATGGCTAACATTACCATTGGTAATATTAGTATCCTCTCTCACTGTGCAAGCTTTTTAAACCCATTTGCTAAACTTATTGGCCTGGATGGCTATATTATTATGGCCTTTATCCTGGGGTTTCCGGCAAATGAAATTGTTCTCCCGATTATAATTATGAGCTATATGTCAAAAGGAAGTTTACTGCAATTAGATAATTTATATCAGCTTCGTGAGCTATTAATTAATAACGGGTGGACATGGCTTACAGCAGCTTGTTTCATAATATTCACATTAATGCATTGGCCTTGCGGCACCACTTTTCTGACAATAAGGAAAGAAACCCAAAGCTGGAAATGGACGATTGTATCATTTCTTGTTCCAACATTAACCGGATCATTGTTTTGCTTCATCATAACAACTATCGTGAGGCTTTTAGGGATAATATAAATTTATAAAAGCCTACTTGCAACAAATGCCTAAGGACCTATTATGCTTTCAATAAAAAACGGGCATATTGTGGACATGCAGGTACAATGATATTATAAAGATATAGCACAATATTGCTATACCTGAACTTATGATATAAAAAATAACGGAGGAATTGATATGGAAATTAACAGGTATATTGATCATGCGGTATTAAAACCGGAAATGACCCAGGAAGAGGTTAGAGAAGCTATAAAAGAAGGAATAGACCTGGAAGTGAATACGGTTTGTGTAAGAGCTTGCGATATTGATCTGGCGGTTTCAATGTGCAAAGGTACAAAAACACGCGCCGGCTGTGTGCTGGATTTTCCTTACGGACACGGTGGAAAGGAAGCAAAAGCAGCATTGGCTGAGATTTATGCAAAACAAGGTGTTGACGAAATTGATATGGTAATGAATTACAGTCTGGCCAGATCCGGAGAATGGGACAGAGTAGAAGATGAAATTTCTGCTGTTGTAAAGGCTGCTCATAAATACAATGTTATAGTAAAAGTTATTTTTGAAACTTCAATGCTGAATATAGAACAGATAAAAAAAGCGACGGAGGTATCTATAGCCGCAAATGCTGATTTTGTCAAGACTTCTACGGGCTTTAACGGCGAAGGCGCAACAGTTGAAGGTGTAAAAGCAATGCTGGAGGCTTCTGCAGGTCGAATAAAAGTCAAGGCTTCGGGGGGAATAAGAGATAAAACACAGGCGGAAATGTTTATAAACATGGGTGTCAGTCGCTTAGGCATAGGTTACAGTTCTGTCAGAGCAATCTGCGCCGGCCAAAAAATTGAGGGTAGTGATACCAGCGTATATTAATATATGGTATTATGGTAAACAATAAATATGGATGAACCAGTAAATCCGCATCCAGGTACAGCGAGGAAAAATATGATTCCAGTAAGATACGAACATATTAAGACATGTAAGCAATCCGGTGCCAGATTAGGAAAGGTGCATACCCCTCATGGCAGTTTTGACACACCCGTATTTATGCCTGTAGGAACACAGGCAACTGTTAAAGGAATGTCTCCTGATGAATTGAAAGAAATTGATGCCAAGATTATTTTAAGCAACACATACCATCTTTTCTTAAGACCGGGACGAGAAATTGTTAAGGAGGCCGGAGGACTTCATAAATTTATGAATTGGGAACGTGCGATATTGACTGATAGCGGAGGCTTCCAGGTATTCTCATTAAGTGATATACGAGACATTAAAGAGGAAGGCGTCACATTTCGTTCACATATAGACGGCTCAAAGAAATTTATGTCTCCGGAAATCTCAATAGGTGTTCAGAATGATCTTGGTTCTGATATTATTATGTGTTTTGATGAATGTGCACCATATCCATGTGAATACGATTATGCAAAGAAATCAATGGAGATGACCACAAGATGGGCAAAAAGATGTAAAGAAGCCCATGCCAGGCCGGATGAACAGGCGCTTTTTGGTATAGTACAAGGCAGCACTTATAAAGAATTGAGAATAGAAAGTGCAAAGCAGATAACGGAGTTGGATTTTCCCGGTTATGCCATCGGCGGGTTAAGTGTTGGTGAGCCGGGCGATATAATGAATGAGATGCTGGAAGTCACCGTGCCATACCTTCCGGAGGACAAGCCAAGATATCTTATGGGGGTGGGAAGTCCCGATTATCTCATAGACGCGGTTATACGCGGTATTGATATGTTTGACTGTGTATTGCCTACAAGAAACGGACGTAATGGAACAGTGTTTACATCCAACGGCAGGGTAATAATCAGGGATGCAAAATATGCCCGGGATTATTCACCAATAGACGAAAATTGTGATTGCTACGCTTGTAGAAACTTTACCAGAGCATATGTAAGACACTTATTCAAATGCGGTGAAATATTAGGGCTTCGTCTTGCTGCCTGGCATAATTTAAGATTTTTAATTAAGCTTATGGAAGATGTCAGAGAAGCGATAAAGAATGACAGACTTTTGGACTTCAGAAAAGAAGCTTTCGAGAGACTGGGATATTAGCATGATATAAATTTATTTTTGTAATTGATAACATTTATCAAATACTGTATAATGTCGTTGTGTTAAGCGAATAGTTTGTATTTATCAAATATTTTGGAGGTTGTATATGAAATTTTTATCAAGCTTATTGCTTTTTGCCGCAGAAGCACCTGCAGTAGATCCTAACGCTTCCGGCGCAGATCTTGCTGGAGCAGGAAACTGGCTTTCAATGCTGGTTCTAATTGTTCCTTTGGCATTAATGTACGTTATTTTAATTGTTCCTCAAAAAAGAAAAGAAAAGAAGCTGAGAGAGACTATAAGTGGTGCTATCGTAGGCGATCAGATTATCACAATTGGTGGACTTGCCGGTAAAATCGTTAATATAAAGGATGACGAGGTAACCTTTGAAACAAGTGTTGAACGTACAAAAATTACAATAAAAAAATGGGCAATAAAAGACGTAATTAAACCCATTCAAAATTAATTAAACGCATTGAGGAATCCCCGGAAAAACCGGGGATTTTGAATATAGCAGAATAAGCGTCGCCCGCTTATTCTT
>JAAYTR010000260.1 GCA_012523685.1 Clostridiaceae bacterium
GTTCGATTCTGATTGAGGGCTCCAACTCATAAGTCTCTCAAATGCTTTGTTTTAAGATGTTTGGAAGATTTTTTATTTTTGTCATTTTCTCATTTCGTCTCATCTATTCTCGCCTTTTATCATCAAAAACCATCGTAATTGGGTTTTTATTGGGTTATAATTGGGTTATTTATTATCAAAGGCGAGAGGTATGGATTTTAGAAACTCATGTAGTTCTCCTTAACCCTGCCAAAATATAGGCGATCAAACAATTATAATTAGTATTATGAAGGCTACCAATGAAAGAATAGTGCTAATTGATAGTGTATTTAGTATAAATTGCTTGTTTTCCTCTTCCTTTTCATCCATATAAATTGGTATAACAAACGGAGGAGGCAGTAAAAACATTGTATATAATGCTATTTTAAATGTATGGTCCAGATTAAGGAATCTATCTATTACAATCTCATTTATTGCAGATGCCATTGAAAGGAGCAGAACCATCCTTATCACTGTAGCCAGCAAAGGACCTCCTATTCCTTTTAAATTAATTTTCAGTTCATAGCCTATTGAAATACATATAAGGGGCATTGTCATTTCTGAAAGCAATCTTAAAGTCTCAAATATTGAATTGAAAACCGGAGATGAAATAGTGCTGAAATCACCCATAAAGCTTACTGCGATACCTAATACAACTGACAAAATAACCGGTGATTTTATGAATGAAAGCGTTAACTCCTTAGCATTAGCCGATCTACCATTCAATTTTTGCAGATAGCTTACAAGAACAAAAAAAACGAATATCACCTGACCTAAATCTATTAGGGCAAGTTTATATATATTAGCAGAGCCATATACCACTGCGAACAATGAATACCCCATCATTCCAGTTTCAAAGCCACTGAATATTGTAGGATAATACTTGTTAGAAGGGTTAAGTTGTTTTTTTATTACCGTACCAAGCAGAAGCATAACAACACATACCAAAAAAACAGATAAAAAAATCATTATGTATCGGCTCTCAAAGGTGGTTTTCGTGAAAGTTAAAAACAATGTCGCCGGCAAAGTGATATTTACAACGATTTTTTTAAGCCCAGTTATAGTATTCTGTTCGATAAATTTGGATTTTCTAAGAAAACCTCCAAGGATAATAAGAATTATTACCGGTAAAACCTTTGACAGAATTTCAAGAGTGTCTCTCATTTAATACCTCGCAAATATTTTGCTGTGGTTTCAGCAAAGTAATGTAGTTTATTATATACCCTTTAATTTACAGTCACAACTGAATATATACCATTCCTTATCCCATAATACCAGATTCTTTATATTATGATGAGGTATTATAACACCTTGCTTCTCGGAAAGTCCATTAATTTTAAATATTTCAAAGAAGCTTTCTACTTTAAAAGTGGCGCCATCAATGGGCTGAATAGACCCTGATAGGTTTTGTATTACAATCATTGAAACAGATACAAAAGATATATTATGCGAATTCCTACAGTTTATGGAATCGTGGTAATAACGAAAACCTAAATAATTTTATAGCTTTATTAAAAAAATTGTGATATTATTTGTTCAGCAAGAATTGTTGACAATTTCGATAAATAGTATTAATTAACGCAGATATTTTTTTATGGGGTGTAAGAATGAAAAATGAGCGCTTAAGTGATTCGGTCTACCAGTACCTACTAGATATGATTTTAAATATGGAGATAAAGCCCGGAGATCGTATTCCGGAGGCCAAAATAGCAACGCAGCTTGGCATAAGCCGCACGCCTATACGTGATGCTATGCTCCAGCTTGCCAACGATGGGATTATTAATATATATCCAAATATCCTCCACGCCAAGACTGTAAAAATTCAATCCTCAAATAATTTCTACGTTGGAAATCTATTAGATACTGGTTTTTACTTATAACACTCAATTCAAGATGAAATGCACAATCTTCTTTGATTCTTGTTACCATATCTCCTGCTTTTGATGCTTCCAGACATAGTATCGCGTGGTCAAACATTTGAAGAAATTCTGCATTACTTCCATAATGAACTGCCAGACGCACTGCCAAATTATCCATTTGAATCCGCATAACGCCTATCTGCTTTACCCTTTCTTCATCCCAGCA
>JAAYTR010000031.1 GCA_012523685.1 Clostridiaceae bacterium
AACATCCAGTTTCTAGTCGCGCCCGCTACGCAATCCGTGCTCCGCTTTAAATCGCAGCAGCCACGCCGCTTAATTATGTTCGTACAAACAAAGACTAGTTTACATTATTCTTATTATAGTGAAAAAATTAAGATACATATATAGGAGGTCGTATGAATTTTTCGGATAAGCTTGCGCAACAGATTAAATTGAAAAACAATCCCTCGGTTCTGGGACTTGACCCGAAGCTGGAGTATATTCCTCCCTCCATAAAAGAGAAATACTTCAATGAAAATGTTGATTCTCTAAAAGCAGCGGCAAATTGTATCATTGAATTTAATAAAAGACTTATAGATGCACTCTATGAAGTGATTCCAGCAGTAAAACCCCAGCTTGCCTATTATGAAATGTATGGTACAGAAGGAATAAGAGCCTTTTCTGAAACAATAAGATATGCTAAGAAAAAGGGATTATTAGTAATTGCGGACGGAAAACGAAATGATATTGGAACTACTGCACAGGCATATGCCAAAGCCTATCTTGGCAGAACCGATATAAACGGAATTGAAGAAGAATCTTTTGGTGCGGATGCCCTTACCGTCAACGCGTATCTGGGTATTGACGGAATAAAACCATTTATTGAGGAATGCGAAAAAAATGATAAAGGCTTATTTATACTGGTTAAAACCTCCAATCCATCATCCGGCCAGCTCCAGGATCTGATTCTGCAGGACGGACGCACAATATATGAAGCTATGGCCGATCTGGTAAGTCAATGGGGAAGCACAACAACAGGCCAATGCGAATATTCCTCAATAGGTGCCGTTATAGGAGCAACCTATCCTAAACAGCTTGAAGAATTGAGAAATAGAATGCCAGAATCATGGATATTGGTACCCGGATACGGAGCTCAAGGGGGGACTGCGGCGGACGTGGCAGCAGCCTTTGATAAAAATGGTTTGGGAGCGGTTGTTAATGCGTCAAGAAGTCTCATGTGTGCTTACAATCTGGAAGCATGGAAGAATAAGTTTACTCATGAGGACTTTGCTGAAGCTGCAAGAGCTGAAGCAGAGCGCATGCGTGATGATATAAACATAGCTGTTAGCAGCAAATAACAAGGAAAGGGAGAAAATATGAAGGCTATTTTAGCTTTAGAGGACGGAACTCAATTTATAGGTCAATCAGTAGGAGCTACCGGCACATGTATTGGTGAGGTTGTATTTGAGACGGGAATGACAGGGTACCTGGAGGTTCTTACCGATCCATCTTTTGTGGGGCAGTTAGTAACCATGACATACCCGTTAATTGGCAATTACGGAGTAAATACAGAGGATCAGGAATCATCGAAACCCCATGTCAAGGGCTTTATTGTCAGAGAGCTATGTGATGAGCCAAGTAATTTCAGATCTCAAGAGACTTTAAACAACTATCTGAAAAGACATAATATTATAGGAATACAGGGCATAGACACTCGTGCATTAACACGAATACTTCGAAATAAAGGTACAATGAACGGAGTAATCTCTACAGATACTGATTTTTTACTGGAGGATTGGATTGAGAAACTGCAGAATCATAAGTTGATCAATCCCGTTGAACAGGTGACTTCTAAAGAGGTAGTGCATATTGAAGGCAAGGGCAGAAGAGTAGCCATACTGGATTATGGTGCTAAAACAAGCATCATAGACTGTCTGATAAAGCGTAACTGTGATTTATATGTATTTCCGGCTGCATCAGAGGCCGATGCTATTTTAGAGGTTGAGCCAGATGGCATTATGCTTTCAAACGGCCCCGGTAACCCTAAAGACTGTGCTTTTCAAATAGATGTATTAAGAAAATTAGTAGGGATAAAGCCTATGTTCGGCATCTGTCTGGGACACCAGCTTGCTGCATTGGCATATGGTGCAGATACAGGAAAGCTCAAGTACGGACACCGCGGGGGAAACCATCCGGTCAAAGATTTAGCAAATAACCGAACCTATATTACATCCCAAAACCATGGTTACGTTGTGCTGGCTGAAAAACTGGACAGTAAAAAAGCTGTGGTAAGCCATATAAATATCAATGATGGTACAGTTGAGGGTATAAGGTATTTAGATACCCCCACATTCACGGTTCAATTTCACCCTGAGGCATCTCCCGGCCCCAAAGAAACAGAATATCTTTTTGACCAGTTCATGGCACTTATAGACATGTACAAATAGGAGGATCAAGAAAGAATGCCAAAAAGAAATGATGTGAAGCGCGTTTTGGTTATAGGATCAGGTCCTATAATTATTGGACAGGCGGCAGAGTTCGATTATGCGGGAACCCAGGCCTGTCAGGCTCTAAAAGAGGAAGG
>JAAYTR010000261.1 GCA_012523685.1 Clostridiaceae bacterium
ACTATTATTAATATTACAGGAAAGTCATATAGAACAAAGGATAAGCTGGTAGTTCCTTCAAAACAGCAGATGCAAAGTTAGTCCCCAAAAACGACATTTTCAAAAGGCCCTTTTTATGCATTTTGGTATTGACTTTTACAGCTTCCAATAAATGCACCTAATTCTATGGCGTAACCATTCATCAACTCTGCTTACCATACTTTTCATATCTGCCATTGCAAAATAATTTACCCATCCTCTAATGAATTGCGTCAATTTCAAAGCTCTGTATTCATTTCCCCATCCGTTACTCCTAGATGTGAGTTCTTTCAACTTTGCTTTCATTTTCGCTACTGATTTAAGATGTACTCTCAATCTACATTTCCCTTTGTATCTGTAGAAACTGTACCCAAGATATTTCACTTTACTGATATGTGCCACTTTGGTTTTCTCTCGGTTCACTTTCAGAAAAAGTTTCCCCTCGATATTGTCAATGGCATAATAAAAGTACCCCCTCTTGGGGGTGCGGACGAAAACCTGGACTTAAAATAAGAGTCCGGAGGAGGTACTCCCATGTATTCATATGAAGACAGAATGAAAGCAGTGGAGTTATACATAAAGTATGACTTAAGTGCTGCTGCTACCATTAGAGAACTTGGGTATCCAAATCGCAAAATGCTAGCTCGATGGTATAAAGAGTATAAAGAAACAGGCGATTTACACAAACACTATAACAAAAAGGCAAAATATACACCAGAACAGAAGAAGGCTGCTGTCGATTATTATCTTGAGCATGGACGCAATATTTCCCGTACGGTGAAGATATTAGGATATCCTCATCGGGATGAACTTGCAAAGTGGATAGATGAATTAGCGCCCGGCAAAAGAAAATCTCGCATAAAACACCGGGCAATGGTACAATTTTCCCAGGAGCAGAAAAAAGATGCAGTTATTGAACTGTGTGCAAGGGATGGATCTGCTGCTTCCGTTGCTGGCAGGATAGGTACCAGCAGGGGCGTACTATATAAATGGAAGAATGAACTGCTCGGTAAGGAGAACACTAAGACTATGAAAAGTTCTAAAAAACGATCGCTTTCTGATGACAAGGAGACGCTTTTAGCTGAAGTTGAGTCGCTTAAAAAAGAGATATATCGCAAACAAATGGAACTGGATATTCTAAAAAAGGCGGCAGAAATCGTAAAAAAAGACCTGGGCATCGATCAGCGGAACCTGACAAACAGAGAAAAAGCAATACTGATCGATGCCCTCAGGACTAAATATCCACTGAATGATCTGCTTGAGATGACTGGATTGTCAAAAAGCAGTTATTATTATCAAAAAACCCAGAAACAACCTGATAAATATGCCAGCTTGAGAACAGAGGTAACAGAGATTTTTTATGATAACCAACGCCGCTATGGATACAGGCGGGTACATGCAACAATAAAGGGTAAAGGGACAACAGTTTCAGAAAAGGTTATACGAAGGATAATGAAAGAAGAACAGCTTATTATACCATACAAGAAAAAACGAAATTACAGTTCATATAAGGGAGAAATAAGTCCTGCTCCGGAAAACATAATCAACCGTGATTTCCACACAGATACTCCAAATGCAAAATGGTTAACCGACCTTACTGAATTCCATATACCTGCCGGCAAGGTCTATCTTTCACCAATAATTGACTGCTTTGATGGGATGGTAGTAAGTTGGGCAATAGGGACAAGCCCGGATGCAGAGTTGGTCAATACAATGCTGGACGACGCCATGAGTCAGCTATCGGATGAAGAGCATCCAATAATACATTCAGACAGGGGCAGCCATTATCGATGGCCAGGTTGGCTCTCAAGAGTCGAAAAAGCCGGATTAATCAGGTCAATGTCCAGGAAAGGCTGTTCGCCGGACAATTCTGCTTGTGAGGGTTTCTTTGGAAGGCTTAAAAATGAGATGTTTTACAACCGTTCCTGGCAAGGTGTTTGTATAGAACAGTTCATCAACGAACTTGATAGTTATCTGGTATGGTATAATGAGAAGCGAATCAAGATGTCTCTTGGGGCGATGAGTCCTATGGACTATAGACGTAGTAAAGGTTTAGTGGCATGAAAAAGTCCAGAAAAATGTCCGCACCCCCATTTTTTTGGGTCAAAAATATTCCGGCGTTGACAGAAATGAATGAAGTATGGGATAACTGGGTGCCTGAGGGATGTGCTCCGGCCAGAGCTTGCATAATAGCAGATACTACCGATCCCATGCAATGGGTGGAAATTGTAATTGTTGCTGCAGTTTAGATTGTAAACATGAAAACC
>JAAYTR010000262.1 GCA_012523685.1 Clostridiaceae bacterium
CATATACATATAGCACTAATATTTTTTTACTTTGCCTAACCGCAAAAACAGCTGTATAGGCTTTGCTACCTTTGACATTATAAAGGAATCCATTAGTGAAGTCAATAACTTTTTATTAAGTCACAGGCAAATAAAAAATAGTATTTCTTGACAGCGTCGGTGTATTCTAATATTGTTAATTTGCAGGTATTATTTACCTAATTTATAGAATGAATCGAGGATACGATCTATGAAAGCTATTGTATTTGAGTCCAAAACAGGCAATACAAAAAGTTATGCAGAAATACTCGGACAAAAAACAGGACTACCCGTTTACCATCACAAAGAGGCTTCCAAGCATCTTAATAAACAGGATGAAATCATCTATATGGGGTGGCTGTTTGCGTCAAGCGTAAAAGGATACAAAAAAGCAGCGGAAAATTATAATGTTAAAGCCGTATGCGGTGTAGGCATGAGACGGGCTTGCGAAGAAGCATTAAAAGATATGGTTGAAAGGAATCAGATATCTGACACTATAGCTTTTTATTTACAGGGAGGTTATGACGTAAATAAGTTAAACGGTATTTATAAATTCTTGATGAAGATGATGTCAAAAGTTATACTAAAAGAAATAGAAAAAAAAGAGTCCAAAACTGATGAGGACCTGGAAACAATAGATATGATAAATAACGGGAGGTCCCTTGTAAGGGAAGAAAATCTCGCACCAATATTGGAATGGCTGAACAAAGCAAGCTAATTAAACATCTCTTTGGAAACCTTTATATCTCGTCCCCTGAAAGGTGAGCCTTCCCATGTCGCCCTCAACTAGATAACCAAATTCATTATAGGGAACATGGAGTTCGAGCCTATCGCCGCTTTCAAATTCAAATGTTACATAATATGTAGTGGATGTCGAATGATGGTGCATGCTTGTGTTTCCTGCATGATGATGTGTATGACGAGAAACATTTGTCCTTTTTGCCACTACTCTTGCAACAACAGTAAGAACAGGCGAATGGTTGTTTTTATTCCACTGAGCCAACCCTTTTATTACAGTAACAATTATAAGACCAAAAATAACAATAAAACCGATTGTTACAATGGTAGGAATTATACTAAACATTATACCGGGTCCTATAGGAAACATATTGTTAGCCCTCCGCCTGTAGATTTTGATTCTATCTCTATTTATTATATTTTATATTACCAAAAACATTTCATAAGCACCAGTGTCGGGCTGAATAAAATAGAATTATTATAAGCAAACTTCAAAAAGGCGCCTGAAACAACAGGCGCCTACAGTTTTGCATCAATTTATATCATCGGTAGCGTTTCATACCCTTTCTCCAACATTTCATCCGGATATTCAACATCTACAAGATTTCCGCTTAAGTATTCTTCATATGCCGTCATATCAAAATTGCCGTGCCCGCTCAAACAGAATAATATACTCTTTGACTCACCGGTCTCTTTACACTTCAGAGCCTCATCAATTGCAGCTCTTATTGCGTGGGCCGATTCAGGTGCAGGAAGTATAAGCTCTGACTTGGCAAATTGAATGGCAGCCTCAAAAACATCGGTCTGATGTACTGCACGAGCACCTATCAACCCATCGTGATAGGCTCTGCTTACCA
>JAAYTR010000263.1 GCA_012523685.1 Clostridiaceae bacterium
AATGGTTGGTTTTAGCAGGATTGTTGATGTTTGTATAAATAATAGGTAATGGTAATGTAGTGTGTATGGCTAATGATTTGTTACTGATTGATGAGAAGAATTGGTGTAAGCCAAAGTGGTTGGGGTAATAAGTGTAAAGTAAAAATGTTTAAGGTTTGAATATATAGAAAATTATGCTATTGTTAAGCTATATAACTTGAAGTAGAGGGTGTAATAGGATGGAGATTTCATTAGATAAAGTTAAAAAGTACCTTGATACATCGCTAATATTGGAGAGCGTGACCTTTAATATTACTGATGGTGAGAAGGTTGGTATAGTAGGTGAAAATGGTAGCGGTAAGACCACGATTCTTAAACTAATCGTGGGAATTCTTAAGATGAATTATTGTGCGGGCTATCCCTATGCTCCGGTACCTCCGGGATATGATGAGGGATGGGTTAATACCCCTAAGAATGCATCTATAGCATATTTGGATCAGATACCCGGGTTTCCGGAGGGGACCAGGGTGATTGATGTATTAAAGTCGGCATTTACAGAGATTTATCAGCTGGAGAAAGAAATTCATGAGTTGGAGAATCAGATGCAGCATACCACCGACGGGGATGATTTGAATAGAATCTTGAGAAGATATAGTGAGAAGGTCTCACTATTCGAATTAAAGGAAGGTTATAATATAGAGGAGAAGCTAAATAGAGTATGTAAGGGTTTGAATTTCGGTGATGAGTTCCTAAATCAGGAGTTCAATCTACTTAGCGGTGGTGAAAAGACAACCGTAACCCTGGGAAAGCTTCTAATCGATATGCCTGATGTGTTGCTCCTTGATGAGCCTACTAATCATCTTGATATGGAATCGGTTGAATGGCTTGAGGAGTATCTTAAGAGCTATAAGGGGATTGTAATTGTAGTGTCCCATGATAGATATTTTCTTGATAATGTGGTTACTAAGATTATTGAGATAGAGGGTAAGGAAAGTGATACATATGTTGGGAATTATTCGAGCTACTTGATACAGAAGGATGAGAAGTTAAGAATACAGCTTGAAGATTATTTGGAGCAGAACAAGAAGATTAAATCTATGGAGCAGACGGTGAAGCAATTAAGGGATTGGGCGGCTAGGGCTGACAATACTAAATTCTATAAAAGAGCCGCAAGCATGCAGCTAAAGCTTGACAAGATGGAGAGAGTTGATAAGCCGACAGATAAGCAGAATATGAAGCTAAATCTCAAGCAAGCAGACCGCTCCGGAAGGATTACTATAAGCGCAAAGGAATTATCAAAGAGCTTTGGGCAAAAGACATTATTTTGTAATACTGAGATGGAGATTTATTATGGCGAGAGAGTGGCGCTTATTGGTTCAAATGGTAGTGGTAAGACCACATTTCTTAAGATGCTCTTGGAAGAGGAAATGCCTGATGCCGGTAAGGTCCAGCTAGGTGCAAGTGTTTTGCCAGCATATCTTCCGCAAAACATTACATTTAAAAATGATGAGCTTACAGCCTTGGAATATTTCAGGGAGGATATCTCTATATTGGAGGGAGATGCGAGAGCATATCTAGCTAAGTTCCTCTTTTATGGCAATAATGTGTTTAAGAGGATAAAGCTATTGTCAGGTGGGGAGAGGCTTCGCCTAATGCTTGCCAGGCTATTATATAATGATATCAATTTGTTGATACTTGACGAGCCAACCAACCACCTTGATACTAGATCGATTGAGAGTATTGAGGAGGCCTTGGAGTCATTTAGGGGCACGATTCTATTCATCTCCCATGACAGATACTTTATCAATAAGATTAGCAACAGGGTAATTGCTATAGAGGATGAGGGCTTACAAAGCTATCTTGGCAATTATGATTATTATAAGAGTATTAAGGATAGAGAGAGGCAGCAGAAGGAAGAATCAAAGCAAAGAGCTGAAGAACCTGGCAGACTTAATAAGAAGCCTGATAATACCTCTCAGTCTGGTAAGTCTAAAAAGCCCATTAATGATAAGCATGGAAGCGGTAGGAAGCCTGCAGGGAATCCGGTAAAGGCTGCTAGGCTTGAGAAGAGGATTGCTGATATAGAGAAAGAGCTTCAAGAAATTGAAGGTATGATGGATGCTATGGCTTCTGATTATGAGGAGCTAAGCAAGCTATATGAAAGGAAAGTAATCTTGAGCAAGGAGTTTGAGGAAGCAATGGAAGAATGGTTAGGGATGGAGTAGTAGAGAATAGGAAGAGCTGATAAGTTACTTTATCAGCTCTTCTAATTCTTCAGACAATTCCTTTGCAAGTGGAATATCATTATCTTTTAAAGCTCTGGCTATTTTCGTTTCAAGTGACATTTTCTGCTGCCTAAATTCTAAATAGTCTTTATCAAAATACTTGGCATAAATTATTTTTCTGAATTTACGTACAGTCATTTTTCTAACCGTCTTATTATCTATAATCAAAACACTATCCACACAATTTACAATTGTATAGAAATCATGAGAAATCATTAATACGGCACCGTTGAATTCCTTTATGGCTTTTTCCAGAGCTATTTGTGAATAGGTGTCTAGATGACTTGTTGGTTCATCAAGAAGTAATAAGGTTGCTTTTGTTGCAGTCACTTTAGCCACTTGAAGAATGTTTTTTTCACCGCCAGATAAAGAGTCTATCTTTTGCTTTAGGTGTTCCTCCTCGAAGCCATAGTTTAGTAGATATGATTGAACCTCATTGTTTGTCTTAAAGCCTGCATCTAAGAATTCATTAAGTATAGTATTAGCCTCATTCAAGATTTCACCTTGAAGCTGTGATAAATAAGCTACTTTACTATCTTCACGCATCTGAATAGAAGGATGGTTGTTCTTATAAATATCACGAAGTAAAGTCGTCTTTCCAGTACCATTTGCGCCGATAAGAGCTACTTTTTCATTTGATTTTATCTCGAGGTTGACATGTTCGATTAGGATTTCATCAAAAGCCACACTATAATCAGAGACTGTTAATACAAGGGTATCTTCAATCACATTGTCCGTATCTAATTGAATATCTGGTTGTTTTATATCTACGAAGGGATCCTTAACTCTGCGAGCCTCCAGTCGATCCTTGATTTTAATTCTAGCCTTTAGAGCTTTGCCTCTAGCAGCGTCTGCATCATAATCTGCTTTAGATCTTAATCTCTCAATTATCTTCTCGTTTCTCTCGATTTCTTCTGTATCGGCAGTTGATAGCTCTTGCAGCTCAATCTTTCTTTGGAGTAGGGAGAAATTATAATCAATATAAGTGCCATCAAAGTCTTGAAGCTCCATATTCTCGAGATGCAATATCTTATTAAAGCAATTATTTAATAGATACCTGTTGTGTGTAACTACCAACATTGTTCCTTTATGAGAATTGATTAGGTTTTTAAGGGAATTTAAGTTATCAAAATCCAAGAAAACATCAGGTTCATCCATAATCATTAGGTCTGGGCTATTTAGCATTTCCCTAATCACCTGGATAATCTTAAATTCTCCACCACTTAGCTTGGAAACCATTTGATTTTCAAGCTTGTTTAGGTTGGCGAGATTTAGTTTTCTTCTTATGACTTGCTCAAAATCATCGCCACCTATTGCATTATAGGAGTCTAGGGTTTCTTGATAATGCTCAAGTAAAGCATCAAGGTCTGAAGAGGTCTCCATTTCGGTATAGATAGAGGAGAGCTCGTCTTGTAGTTCAATAAATTCTTCTGCAATATATTCAAAAACTGTAACTTCATTTGCTAATTCTGCTTGAGAGAACTGACTTACATACCCAATTCTACAAGGGGTAGCGATATCCAATGTTCTATCATAAAGATACCTATCTGGATTCATAATGATATCTAGAAGAGTGCTTTTGCCACTGCCACTTGTTCCTATAAAAGCACAGTGTTGACCTTCTTCCAATGTAAATGAAATATTATTAAATAAATCCTTTTGCGGAAAGGAGTAGGAAAAATTGTTTGCTGTTATCATATTATTACCTTTTATTTGCTAAAAAGTGCTTTGGCCTATTTATATATAATCTTCACTCAATTGTAATTTTATTGATTAAGATAGTAAAGATTTCTATTACCGAGGTAGTGTAACATTTTTTTTGTATAATATCAATCAATTCATTTAGGAGATTACGAATTACTGTTAGTGTTAATAAATATAAACACAAGAGCTATTGACAAACATGGTCTATAGGGTATAAACTACATTTATAAGGTCTACAAAATCTAGACCAAGGAGGTTGACAATGAGAACTTATAAATTAACTGAAAGTGAAGAAAGATTTGCAGGGTTGATCTGGCAGAATGACCCCCTTGCTTCAGGAGAGCTGGTTAAGCTATGCATAAAGGAAATGGATTGGAAGAAGTCCACAACCTATACGGTACTAAAGAAGCTATGTGATAATGGAGTATTTAAGAATGAAAATACTGTTGTCTCATCTGTTATTACAAAGGATGAATATTACGCAAAGCAAAGCGTTCACTTTGTTGAGGATATCTTTGGAGGATCATTGCCCAAATTTTTAACTGCTTTTATTGGAGCAAAAAAATTGAATAAACAACAAGCGGAGGAATTAAAGAAATTAATTGATGAGCAAAAGTCCAATTAAAGAGTTATATTCTCAAGGCAAGGAGGCATTTCTATGATTAATTTATTTTTATCTGTGATAAATATGAGCCTTAAAGCAAGCTATGTAATACTTGTTGTTATGCTTATCAGGTTATTGCTTAAAAAGGCACCAAAATTTATCTCGTATGCTATATGGGGTGTGGTGGCTTTTAGATTGATAATACCTTTTTCATTCGAAAGCATATTAAGTATTATGCCGAGGATTAGCAATATAAATCCAATTTCCCATGACATTGTATTTCAAAAAACACCACAAATAAACAATGGGATAGATGCTGTGGACAATATAGTAAATAGTTCCCTTACTGCTGCTAATGCTGTTAATAATTTTGTTCCTACCGCTGATGTTGTAGGTGGTTCACTTCCTGACTCTAGTGTTGTAGCTAGTGCAAATCCCCTTCAGATATATATGCTTATCGCTTCATGTATCTGGATTACAGGGATAGTAGCTCTACTTATCTACAGCTTGGTATCTGTTGTACGCTTAAAGAAGCGACTTAAGGAAGCGCAATTGATAGAGGGAAATATATTAGAAGCGTCTAATATAAAGACACCCTTCGTGCTTGGTATATTAAAGCCAAAGATATATTTACCTGCTGGACTTAATAATCACGAACGTACCTATATTATATTACATGAACAGACTCATATTCGCCGTAAAGACCATTTAACTAAAATAATTGCTTTTATAATATCATCAATACATTGGTTTAATCCTCTGGCCTGGATTGCTTTTGTACTTATGAGTAAAGATATGGAGCTTTCCTGTGATGAGCATGTATTAAAAGAGATGAAGGAAGATGTTAAAAAGCCTTATGCCAATTCCCTATTGTCACTTGCTATGGGTGGACATATCATAAATGGTAGTCCTCTTGCCTTTGGCGAGGTAAATGTAAAAGGTAGTATTAAGAACGTATTAAATTATAAAAAACCTTCATTTTGGATGGTTGTGGTGTCGATTATAGCTTTAATTATTATAAGCATTGCTTTGATAACAAATCCCAAACAGGGAAATCCCATTCAGAAAGATGAAATTAATATAGAAGACACTAATAACAATGGAGATGATGTATCAGAAGACCCTAATAATAAAGATGAAGATATATCAGATAAGTCAATTCAGCATGACGAAAATGAAGCAGAGAATTCTTCGGAAAAAACAGATGAAATCTATCAGACAGAGCATAAGAAAGTTAGTATTGAGTTTGCATCAGATATGATGGGCTTTAAGGCTACAAATGAGTTTGAAACAACAAATTACAAAGTAATAGCATATATTGATACAATTTTAAAAGGTGGTAACAGGACATCGATAATAGAAGCGGATTTGATTAATAACCATATCAATCAATATGTGATTAAGTTATCTAATGACTTAAGTGAATCCAGTTGCAAGCTTTACTATGATACACTATATAATAAAGCATATTTCCAGAAATTTAAGGGCTTCTATGAAGTAGAGGTGGATTTTGCTAGGTATATTGATTCCTTTCTAGAGAATTCAGATATTGAAGTAAATATAGATGATACAGCTGCTGTGGCTCTGTTTGATATGTATGGATGGACACTAAATTATAAGATTAACTCAATGGAACAGAAAATCAATAACATCAACAGCTTAACAGCGTTTAATCCAAATGCATATTATTTCGCATATAACAATGAGCTCTCAAAGGATATTGGTCTGGATATGAGCGAATATTCAAACACCTCAGACATAACGGTTGATATATATAGGGTAAATGAGAGTATGCCCAAGGAGTTTTATCCGATACAGAATGGTAGAGGGATAGTTGCTAAATATGATAATAAAATAATAGGTGCATTTATCAGTGCGGGAAGACACAGCACTTTTAACGCTTGTAGCCTGAAGGGAAACAGTTTTGAAAACGTGACAGGACAAAATCTTAATGAATGGCTTACAGACATGGTTAAAGTGGATGAATTCGAAGAGGGGATATCTGCACTAGAGCCTGAGCAGGTTATCAAAGAATACTTCATTGCCATAGATAATAATGATGCTAATGCAGCACAATATTATATCTCGAGAGCAGCTTTATTAGATAAATTAACGTCAAATATGATTAATGAGGAAATATTTAATGAACGGCTGAGCTTACCCTTATCTGGTGCTGACATAGGAGCAAGATCAAGTTTAAGTAACTTAAAATCTGCGAAGCTACTAAAGGTAGAGCCAATTTACGATACTAATAGTAATTCAATAACTTTTGCTGTAACAATGGATATGCAATATAAAAAAGAGTGGGCCAACAATAGCGGAGAGCAGTTTTGGAATTGTATTATGATATATGAATCTCCCCAGACGGGATGGAAGATAGTAGAGTTTGGACACTAAGGATAGGTAAATGTCTCTATATAAGAAGAAAATTATACAGGAATTATTTTTTTCATACTATCAGAAAGGACAATATTTCATAATTAGTTGTTCATAAAAGTAGAGTTAGTGATTTTTTGGGGTAAAAGACTAGCTACTTCGGGTTATGAGTTAGATAAAATTAACAAAATCGTCTACTTTTTTAACATAGAAAAGTGTTGAGATTAGCACTATCTTGCCTGGGTACTTACTTGACAAATCGTCCCATCAGGAATATTATACTGAGTATAATAATACAAGGACACACATGTTGCAGCCCTCTGCTATATGTATGTTTTGTCAAGTAATCTAGATGTATTGTACAAGGAAAGGATGAATAAAATGCAGTTATTAATATTAATACTTAAGCAAATTGATTTAATCGATAAGATTCTACCGCAACTTGCAGAAGAAGGAATTAAGGGAGGAACAATACTAGAAGGATCGGGAATGGCTAAGTCTTTAAGAGATCTACATGATACGCCTATGTTTGGCATGCTAAGACATTTAGCTGAAGAAGATGGATTCGAAGCAAGTAAAGTCATGATGTTTGTCCTAGATGATAATCGAGCAGTTGTGGCAAGAAATACGATTAAAAAAGCAGTGGATTTAAGAGCGGCTAATACCGGAATAATGTTCTCCTTGCCTATTACTTATGTAGAAGGGCTTGGTGAGAATTAATGGAGTCAGATATACTATTTAATTTATCAATTTCGTTGATTTTAGGTTTGCTATCAAGCAAATTGATGAAAATGATAAAGATGCCTAATGTAACAGGCTATTTAATCATAGGATTACTGGCAGGGCCTTATTGCTTAAATATATTATCTATAGATGTAATTGAAAAATTTTCTATAATACCAGATGTTGCCTTAGGGTTTATTGCATTTTCAATTGGAGCAGAATTTAAATTATCATATCTAAAAAAAGTTGGAAAGGCACCTTTAGTTATAGCTTTTACAGAGGCGATTGGGGCTGTATTATTAGTGGATTTAGTACTTATTATTGCAGGATATGAAATATCATTTGTACTTGTGTTGGGTGCGATTGCTGCAGCTACCGCGCCAGCAGCAACTTTGATGGTTGTGAGACAGTATAAGGCAAAAGGACCCGTGACAAACACCTTACTTCCTGTTGTTGCTATTGATGATGCAGCGGCATTAATATTATTTGGAATATCAGTAGCTATATCAAAGGCAATTACATCTACAGGCACAACTTCAATTGCTAGCACATTACTAGACCCAATTATTGAGATTGTAGGAGCGCTAGTATTTGGTGCAGTACTTGGTGTGGCTTTAGCTTTTGCTACAAAATGGTTTACTGGTAGGGGAAATAGATTAGTTGTATCAACGGCAATGATATTATTATGTATCAGTGTATGTAATGCATTGGGATATTCACCATTGTTGGCATGTATGGCAATGAGTGCGGTATATGTTAATTTATCAAAGGTAAGTAACAAGGTGTTTGATTTGATAGATAGATTTACACCACCTATCTTTATGCTTTTCTTTTTCATATCTGGAGCTGAGTTGAATCTAACCATATTGCCAGCAGTAGGTATTATTGGGATCCTCTATATTGTATTTCGTGTTGTCGGAAAAATCTCAGGGGCAGCTATTGGTGCAACGATTAGTAAATCAGAGCCTGAGGTAAAAAAATACCTGGGCTATACATTAATTCCTCAAGCAGGAGTAGCGATTGGTCTTGCAAGTGTAGCAATGTCAGTTGTACCTGAATATGGACAGAAGATAAGAACTATTGTATTGTGCGGAACAGTTATATACGAACTAGTTGGACCATTAGTTACAAAATTAGCATTGAAAAAAGCAGGAGAAATTAATGCTTAGTAGTAATAAGCAATAAGCAATAAATTGAAAAGTCTGGTATGAATTACGTATCAGGCTTTTAGATTTATTTATTGTTCTTGTCTCGGCTTTTGGTAAGGGTCATATAATCAAGGCCGACAAATAAGTGAACATAGTCATCTGGTGTACCGGGAGCGAAGCTGCTGAAAAATCAACCGTTTATTTGATTGGAATTTTGATTTTAGCTTTAAAAATGGCTCTATATCAATTTTTTAAATTTAAATCACTTTAATAAGCCTTTTGGTAAAGAATAAAGGGATATTCCCTCTATACTGT
>JAAYTR010000264.1 GCA_012523685.1 Clostridiaceae bacterium
CGGGTCTTTGACAGTTAAGAATAGAAAAAAACTCTTAAAGCCTTTATATAGGCTTATTTTTTTGTCAAATTTTCCATTTTAATATTGCGTAGTTTTGCGTTATATGTTATAATATAATGGGTTGGAGGTGATTTTAGATGAGGTTACAGATATCCAGATCTAAAAACTCGGCTTCATTTTATGTTATTAAAACGGTTTACGTAGATGGAAAAGAGAAAACAATAATTGTGGAAAAACTAGGCACCTATGAACAACTTCTTAAAAAATTGAACGGACATGATCCTTTTGAATGGGCTAAAAAATACGTTGAAGAACTTAATAAAAAAGAAAAAGAAGAAACTCGTGAAATACTCGTTAGGTATGTTCCCACAAAGCTTATTAAAAAAGATGAAAGACATTGCTTTAACGGAGGTTACCTTTTCTTACAGCAGATATACCATGAACTTAAATTACATAAGCTTTGTAAAGATATTTCTCAAAAGTACAAATTCAAGTTTAACTTAGATTCCATTCTTTCCAGGCTGATTTATGGTAGGATACTATTCCCTTTATCAAAGCTTGCGACTTTTGAGGAATCTAAAAAGTTTATTGAGCAACCGGATTTTGACTTGCATCAAATATACAGAGCACTTGGATACCTTGCTAAAGAAACTGATTTTATTCAAAGCTCTCTATATGAAAACAGTCTAAAGATTTCAAAAAGGAATACCGGAATACTTTACTATGATTGCACCAATTTCTTTTTTGAAATAGAAGAGGCAGAGGGTAATAAACAATATGGAGCAGGAAAAGATCACAAACCCAATCCCATCGTTCAAATGGGCCTTTTTATGGATGGAGATGGCATCCCTCTTGCCTTTAGCATTAATAGGGGAAATATGAATGAACAACTCACATTAAAGCCGTTGGAAAAGAAAATCATATCTGATTTTGAGCTTTCCAAGTTCGTTGTTTGTACCGATGCAGGCCTCTCTTCCGAAGCAAATAGAAAATTTAATGACAAGGATGGACGTGCTTTTATTACTACCCAGTCCATCAAAAAATTGAAAGCACACCTTAAAAAGTGGGCTCTTGCTTCAACTGACTGGAAGCTTCCGGGCAGCGAGAAAACTTATGATATTTCTAAACTTGATGAGATGATAGAAAAAGCCAATACTAAAGACAAAGAAAGAATACGAAACAAGGTATTCTACAAGGAACGCTGGATTAAAGAAAATGGTCTTGAACAGAAATTGATAGTAACATATTCTGTAAGATACAGGGACTATTTACGCAAAATCCGGAATTCACAAATAGAACGTGCCCAAAAGACAATAGATGACAGTCCCGAGGTAATAAAGAAATGTAGACAAAACGATTACAAAAGGTTTATCCATAAGACAAACATAACTACCGATGGCGAAGTAGCAGATAGAGAAATATACAGTATTAACGCTGCTCTTATCCAGAAAGAAGAAGCCTTTGATGGATTTTATGGAGTCTGCACAAACTTGGATGATGATGTTTCTGATATTATCAAGATAAATCACCGGAGATGGGAAATCGAAGAATGCTTTAGAATCATGAAAAGTGAGTTTGAGGCAAGGCCTGTATACCTAAGCAGGGATGAAAGGATAGAAGCACATTTTATCACTTGCTTTATAGCATTGGTTGTTTATAGGCTACTTGAAAAGAGGCTTAATGAGGAATTCACCTGCTCTGAGATTATCAGTGAATTAAGGGAAATGAACTTCATGGAGATCAAAGGAGAAGGTTATGTACCGATATACACAAGGACAGATTTTACCGATGCCTTACATGAAGCTTTTGGCTTTCGCACTGACTACCAGGTTATTACTACAAGTGTGATGAAAAAAATATTTAAGAAAACAAAAACATGAAAAATATTACGCACTTTTTGTAATGCTAATAAAGCCTGCAAACCCTTTTGTATTAATTGTTTACAGGCTTTTTTTATTCTTCAAGTGTCAAAGACAGGA
>JAAYTR010000265.1 GCA_012523685.1 Clostridiaceae bacterium
AGATTTAGTCAATCGAGGAGTGGAACAATTGGTAAGATTACTTTGGCCGGTATTAGTGCCGATGCGGCTATATTAATTGCTATACTAATGTTTTTAATTGTATGGTATACTATCATAATCAAATAATTTTACCAAATTTCTTGACATGACTTATATCATGCTGTATAGTATTATAGGTAATCAAGTAGAGGCAATGCTTCTCACCTTGTTCGGCGCGAGCTGGCGGGTCAATAGCGTTATCTGATGCAGATTCGCATGTTGGCGTTCATAACAGGTGAAGTATAGGCTTCACCTGTTTTATTTATTATTCGGAGGTGTTTTATATTAGTAAGGACCAAATACAGATCAATTCAGCGATTCGGGATAAAGAAGTACGTTTGATTGATTCGGATGGGACCATGATTGGGATTGTCTCAGCAAGAGAGGCACAGCTAAAAGCAAACGAAAGGGAATTGGATCTGGTGAAGATATCTCCCAACGCGAATCCGCCTGTTTGCAAAATAATGGACTATGGAAAGTTCCTGTATGAGCAAAACAAGAGAGAGAAGGAAGCCAAGAAAAAGCAGACTATTATTGAAGTAAAAGAAATCAGGCTCTCAGCAAAAATTGAAGATCATGACTTTAGCTTCAAAGCAAAAAATGCCATAAAATTCCTTCAAGACGGGGATAAGGTGAAGATTTCTATTCGTTTCAGAGGACGTGAAATTGCATATTCTACTCTGGGACGAGAAGTGATGAATAAATTTGCCGATACCGTCAAGGAATATGGAAAAGTGGATAGACCTCCGGTTATGGAAGGCAGGTCAATGTCCATGATATTAGTTCCTCATAAAAAATAAGCAATAGAGGGAGGTTAGCTATATGGCAAAGCTCAAGACACATAGTGGTTCAAAAAAGAGATTCAAGATTACTGCCACTGGAAAAGTAAAAAGAAATCAGGGCTATAAAAATCATATATTGACGAAGAAGTCAACGAAAAGGAAAAGACAGCTTCGCAAGAGTTTGATTGCATCCGATGCTAACGCTGCTATAGTAAAACAGATGCTGCCCTACGCATAAGAAAGAGGAGAGAGGTGTTGAATAATGGCACGAGTAAAAGGTGCTATGCGTACACGCGCAAGGCATAATAAAACCCTCAAGCTTGCGAAAGGCTACTTCGGAGCAAAAAGCAAGCTTTATAGAACAGCTAACGAAGCAGTTATGAAATCGTTGAGCTACGCATACAGAGACAGAAAGCAAAGAAAGCGTGACTTCAGAAAACTCTGGATTGCACGTATTAATGCTGCTGCCCGTATGAACGGCTTATCCTACAGCAAATTTATGAATGCTTTGAAAAAAGCAGGTATTACTTTAAACAGAAAAGTACTTGCTGATATGGCAGTTAATGATGCTTCAGGTTTTAAAATGCTGGTCGAGAAGGTAAAATAAATTTTATTAGGTGGGGATAATTCCCCCGGGTATTAAGTCCCTCACTTGTACGTGGAGGGACTTTATTCGTATATCAGGAGGATAATGTGGCTGATATAATTAGAATTACCTCTATGTCAAATCGAATTATTAAAGAGGCCAGAAGTCTTGGTAATAAAAAAGGCAGAAAGATATCTCAAGCCATATTACTTGAAGGCTACCGGCTGGTTAGGGATGCATTGGATTCAGGTGCTGAAATTAGATATTTTATTATTTCCGATAACTTTTTTCAAAAAGAAGAATTATTTCTGTCGCAAATACCAAATATAAAAAAAGTGCAGGTTCCGGACGAGCTTTTTAGCCGTATAAGTGAAACAGAATCTCCGCAAGGAGTTTTAGCTGTAGCTGAAAAGCCCGTTTATGATAAAAAATATATTATCAGTAGTATTAAAAGAGCCATAGCTCTGGAGAATATTCAGGATCCCGGGAATTTAGGCACCATAATCCGTTCTGCGGATGCATGCGGTTTTGATGCGGTTTTTTTGTCAAAAGACAGTGTCGATCCATATAATAATAAAGTTATTCGATCAACAATGGGTTCGCTGTTTCATATTCCTGTAATTGTTGTGGAAAACTTTATTGAAACTTTGCAGAAGCTGAAATCAAATAATATTCTTATTGCTGCTGCGCATGTTAGAGATGCCGTTCCCTGCTGGCAGGCTGATATGTCCGGAAAACTGGCTGTTATTATTGGCAACGAGGGCAATGGTATTTCGGACGAAGTATTGGATATTGCAGACATTACCGTAATGATTCCCATGTCAGGAAAAGCAGAATCTCTTAATGCCTCGGCTGCAGCATCAATACTGATATATGAATGTATGAGGCAGATGGAAAGAAACAAAATTTGCTAAAGTCCTTGAAAACAATTACTATTTAGTATAGAATATCATGTGGAATTTGTGATTTTGTTAACAACTTTCTATATTAAATTTTCAGGAGGTAAATTATATGGCAGTAAAAATTGGTATTAACGGGTTTGGAAGAATCGGCCGTCTGGCATTCAGAGCCGCAGTAAATAACCCAAATGTTCAAGTGGTTGGAATCAACGATCCCTTTATTGATCTTGAGTATATGAAGTATATGCTTAAGTATGACACCGTTCATGGTCAATTTGACGGTGAAATTGAAGTTAAAGGTGATAAGCTTGTTGTTAACGGTAAAGAAATCAGTGTTTATGCTAGCATGAAACCTGAAGAGATTCCCTGGAAAGATTGCGGCGCTGAATATGTAATCGAATCTACAGGCTTATTTACAACAACTGAAAAAGCAAGTGCGCATTTTCAGGGCGGAGCTAAAAAAGTAGTTATATCAGCTCCTTCTGCTGATGCACCAATGTTCGTTATGGGTGTTAATCAGGACAAATATACAAAGGATATGAATGTTGTATCTAATGCTTCATGTACAACAAACTGCTTGGCTCCTCTTGCCAAAGTTATTCATGATAAATTCGGAATTGTTGAAGGTCTTATGACCACTGTTCATGCTACTACAGCTACACAGAAGACCGTTGACGGTCCTTCCAAGAAGGATTGGAGAGGCGGACGTGCTGCAGCTGGTAACATTATTCCTTCTTCAACCGGTGCTGCTAAGGCAGTTGGTAAAGTTATTCCTTCGCTTAATGGTAAGCTTACAGGTATGGCATTTAGAGTACCTACACTGAATGTTTCTGTTGTTGATCTCACTTGCCGTCTTGAGAAAGCTGCAACCTATGAGGAAATATGTGCAGCATTAAAAGAAGCTTCTGAAAACGAGCTTAAGGGTATTCTGGGATATACCGAAGATGCAGTTGTTTCTTCTGACTTTATTACAGATCCACGTACTTCTATATTTGATGCAAAGGCCGGTATCTCCTTGAATCCTAATTTTGTTAAGTTAGTTGCCTGGTATGATAACGAGTGGGGTTATTCCAATAAACTTATTGACCTTATTTCCTACATGGCTACAGTTGATAATAAGTAAGAACTTTGCTCGATATAAGAAATTTATTTAAACGGTGAAAACCATTAGAAAGAGCGGCCTCAAATGGTCGCTCTTAACTTATGAAGAGAATCATTTAAAACAAATAATATAATAAAGGGCAATTAAACTAATATTTTTCCAACCTTTTGTTGAAAACTATAATATAAATAAGGTAAAATATATACGGCTGAAAGCCATTTAATTCCTCATCCTAAGTATTAATTCACAATAGAAGGAGTTGTGTTTATATGAGTATGAAAAACAAAATGAACGTTACTGACATGAATGTCAAAGGAAAGCGGGTTATAGTACGTGTTGACTTCAATGTTCCACTGGATGCAGAAGGCAATATAACCGATGATAAGAGAATTAAAGGTGCCCTTCCCACCATTCAATATATTATAGAAAATGGAGGAAAGCTCATTCTGGTTTCTCATTTAGGAAGGCCAAAAGAGGGCTTTGAAGCAAAATTCAGTATGAAGCCTGCGGCAGAACATTTAAGCAAGCTCTTAGGCAAAGAAGTTCTTTTAGCGGCCGATGTTATTGGAGAAGATGCAAAAGCTAAAGCTGCTGCTCTTAAAGAGGGTGAGATCCTTATGCTGGAAAATGTTCGTTTCCATAAGGAAGAGACAAAAAATGACCCTGCTTTCGCAAAAGAGTTGGCCAGCATGGCTGATATCTATATAAATGACGCATTTGGTACAGCTCACAGAGCACATGCATCTACAGCCGGTCTGGCTGATTATCTGCCATCAGCATGTGGTTTTCTGATAAAGAAAGAGCTTGATTTTATGGGTAAGGCTCTTGATAATCCGGAGAGACCTTTTGTTGCTATTCTTGGCGGAGCTAAGGTTTCTGATAAAATCAGTGTTATTGAAAACCTGATAGATAAGGTTGATACATTAATTATAGGTGGCGGAATGGCCTATACTTTCTTTAAAGCTAAAGGATATGGTGTAGGCACCTCGCTTTGTGAACTGGATAAGGTAGATTTAGCAAATAGTCTACTGCAAAAAGCTAAAGAAAAGAATGTAAATCTCCTTTTGCCTGTCGATAACGTTGTGGGTAAGGAATTTGATGCCAACACAGAGGCCAAGACAGTACCTTCTGATTCCATCCCGGAAGGCTGGATGGGACTGGATATCGGAGAAGAAACCATAAAGTTGTTTTCTGATGCTATTAAAGGTGCGAAAACTGTGGTATGGAACGGACCGATGGGTGTGTTTGAGATGGAAAGGTTTGCAATCGGCACCAAAAAAGTTGCAGAAGCTCTGGCAAATTCAGAAGCAATAACAATAGTTGGCGGCGGTGATTCTGCAGCAGCAGTTGAACAATTAGGTTTTGCCGATAAAATTACCCATATTTCCACAGGTGGCGGAGCATCTCTGGAATTCCTGGAAGGAAAAGAGCTTCCGGGTATTGCAGTTCTTAATGATAAGAAATAAAAGAATCGAAAGGAAGATAATATAATGTCAAAACGTACTATAATGGCAGCAGGCAACTGGAAAATGAATAAGACTCCAACTGAAGCGGTAGAATTTATAAACGGTTTAAAAGGCCTTGTAGCAGGTTGTAATACAGAGGTTGTTGCGGGTGTTCCGTTTGTTTGCATTCCCGGGGCTGTTGATGCTGCAAAAGGCTCAAATATAAAGATTGCCGCACAGAATGTTCACTGGGAAGCCAGTGGAGCATATACCGGTGAGGTTTCCTGTGAAATGCTCAAGGATTTAGGAGTGGATTATGTAATAATCGGACATTCAGAAAGACGTGAGTATTTTGGTGAAACAAATGAAATGATAAATAAGAAAGCAAGAGCCATACTTGATGCGGGAATGACTCCGATTATCTGCTGTGGTGAAACCCTTACCCAAAGAGAACAAGGTGTAACTGCCGAGCATGTCCGCTATCAGATAAAGGTTGCTCTGCTTGGCCTTAATGCTCAAGAGGTATCCAGCCTTGTTATTGCATATGAACCAATTTGGGCTATAGGGACAGGAAAAACAGCTACCGATGAGCAAGCAGAAGAAGTCTGTGCTATTATTCGTCAATTAATAGTAGAGCTTTACGATAATGATGTAGCAGAAAAGACCCGTATACTATATGGTGGCAGCGTTAATGCAGGTAATGCAAAATCACTTTTTTCAATGCCTAATATTGACGGAGGATTGGTTGGTGGAGCAAGCTTAAAGCTTGATACATTTGAAAAGATTGTAAAGCACGACATATAAGATTGCTGCTGTTATGCCCTCCGGTGCTTTGTCCGGGGGGCATTATGTCTACAAAGCAATAAATATA
>JAAYTR010000266.1 GCA_012523685.1 Clostridiaceae bacterium
ATGATTGGAGGTGAGGCTCATGGCTGAATCATATGATAGAAACTCATCTTGTTCTATCTCTGATGACATGATTAAAGAGGCTTTAAAGTCAGGGCTATCGAGCATTAAAGCCTCGGATGATCTTATTAATATTACTTTGGAAAAATGTCAGACAGAAATAACCAGAGATAAAAAGATAAAACCAAAGAGTTTTATGAGAATGGCATATAAATTTGGTACACCGCTGGCAGCGGGAGCTCTCATCTTAGTGCTTATTCTTATGATGCCCGGTGTTTATAATACTAAGAAATCATCCAGTGCAAATCCGCAGGCACCAGCTGCTTCAGCTGCATATGATACCGGTTATGCTATCAGCTTTTCAGAAGCTGCACCAGAGGCTCCGGCACCAGCACCGGATTATAACAATGAAATCTCAATTACTTCAGGTTATGGTGCATGTGACGATAGTGTTAAAGAGAAATCTGCAGAAAATGGAGATGAAATCGGAGGATTGCTTGGGGCTGAAGAGCGCTCCGGCAATGAAGAACAATTCATGATGCAATCGGTTCCTGAACCACGGGATGCAAATGAGTTTTCAGTTTTTCTGGGGGATAGATTTATTTCATTAGATGATAGGGGCACCGGTGATCAGATTGTTAGTATGTTGAAAAGTGTCTTGGGGGATCCTGATAGTGAATCTGTGAAGGTATTGGATGAGTCTTCGGATACATTTGAAGGTATGACTGTAAAAACACTGGAATATGACGGCATAACAGTTATAATTTCAGGGATGAGGACTTTTTCAATTAGCAGCATAGAGATTACACATAATAAATATAGTACCTATAGAGGAATTTCCGTAGGTATGTCAGTGAATGATCTAAAGGCGAAATATGAAAATATTACTATGGCTCTTGACGGGCGTACCGATCCTGACAATTGCGGGTACGTAATAGAAGACGGCGGTTATTTTATAAGGTTTGAAGTTCAGGAAGGTCTTATCACAAAGATTAAGTATTATAGTGAGATTGGTTGAATAAAACTGCTTGTCCGGTTACGCTGATGTATACCAGTGGTCTGTTTTTGTATGTAATTTTCCAGGAAAAACTAACAGCAAAAATGGCTGAAAAAAGTTTATAAAAGGGTTGACAAGAGATGCAGACCTCATGTAATATAGTAAATGCGGTTCTCAAGAGAGCCAAAAAATAAGGTTATGGGAGAATTCCCGAGTGGCCAAAGGGGGCAGACTGTAAATCTGTTGTCAGTGACTTCGGTGGTTCAAATCCACCTTCTCCCACCAGAACATATACCGCAGAAAAATACAATGTATCTTTCTGCGGTATTGTTGTTTTATCCTTTAACATCTGTTTGTAAGCTTAGTTACAATCCATTCATCCTGTGTGTTGCTAAAGTTTTCTAAATATTTATAAAAAGCTCTGCTCCAGTATAAAACATCCTGTGAAGTGCAAGCACAGCGATGAAATTGACAGACCGAAAGTAAATAATATGACTTTCGGGAGGTGCTAAACTATATGAAAATTCTAATCGCAGACGATGAGGCTGACATCCGAAACCTGATTAAAATTACTCTTGAGGAAAACGGCTATACAGTTTTAACGGCACAAAACGGAAAGGAAGCATGGGATATCATAGCTAAGCATGATATAGGGTTAGCCATACTGGATGTTATGATGCCTGTGATGGACGGCTTTAATTTACTCCGGAAAATTCGGGAAAGCAGTACTATACCTGTGATCTTCCTGACTGCCAGGACGGATGATATGGACAAAGTACTGGCACTTGGACTTGGTGCCGATGATTACATTTCCAAGCCATTTTCCATTGCCGAGTTAATAGCCCGGGTGGGTGCACAGCTGCGCAGAAGTAACGAGTACTTGTCACCGAAGAAGCAAAATTCCGGTAATATTACATATGGACATTTATCCATCGACAAAGAAAAATGCTGTGTTTTTAAAGACTCAGTTCCAATAGAGCTTGGCGCAAAAGAGTACAAGTTGCTTTTGCATTTCATGGAAAACCCGGAGAAGGTTTTTACAAAACGACAACTCTATCAGGCGGTGTGGGATGAGGCATTTTATTATGACGATAATACTATTATGGTGCATATCAGCCGAATCCGAAGCCGTATTGAGGATGATCCGCAGAAGCCGCAATACATAAGAACAATTCGTGGCATCGGATATAAGCTGCATTACACAGGTGAAGCATTATGAAGAAAAAAATTGCCAATCAATTCCTAACTCATTATCTGGTTGTGTTTGTTATGGTTATTCTTTCAACGGTGCTTTCCTTTTCACTAATGTCATTTGCAAGTCAACTGGCATCAGATCTCTTTGCTAAAAACAAATATCCTGCAAGTTCAATTATGCAGGACGACTATAATCAAATTGATACCGCCCAGGTTGTGCAAAACGGCGGTAGTGTACAAGTGATCGACAAAGAATACCGTGTAGTAGTTTCACAAGGCAAAGATGCGATTCCAAAAAAACAACTGACTGCCGCGGAATTTACCGAATTTTTGAGGTTGAGCAAAGATAAAAATACGCCCTTCAACCACGATATTATGTATAACCCGCAGGGCAAATTCTGGCTGATTGTTACCTTTCCCGCTTCTATATGGATTGATTTTAATTTCATAATAAATATGGATGCTGCCACAGGAGATTTTGGCAAAGCCGCACTTGTGTTTAGCGCAGTGATTATTGTATATCTTGTGCTTATTGCAGTTATCACCTTTATTTACGCAAGAATTACCGCATCTCAGATAACAGTCCCCCTAAGAAAGCTTTGCGATGGTACAAGGCTTTTGCGGGAAGGTGATTATTCGGTGAGGGTGGATTTACGCCTGAAAAATGAGTTTGCAGAGTTACAGGACACCTTTAATGATATGGCCTCCAGAATTGAACACGAGATTTCAATGCGAAAAAAATCGGAGGATGACAGGCGGCGACTTATTCTCGACATATCTCACGATCTTAAAAATCCAATGTCAAGCATACAGGGCTATGCTGAGAGGCTTTGCCAAAAAGATGATATTAGCGAACAAGTACGCAGAGAATATCTGCAAATTATTTATAAAAACAGTCAAAGGGCAAACCGGCTGTTAAACGGGTTATTTGAGCTTTCCAAGATTGACAGTCCGGATTTTTCTTTAAAGACTGAAAGAACAGATATTTGTGAATTTCTCCGTCAACAGTGCGGTGAGCTTGTACCTCAGCTTGAGCAGGCAGGCTTTAAATATGAGTTTGACATTCCTGAAGAAAGTATTTTTGTCATGCTGGACACGGACCACTTTAGCCGGATCATTCAAAACCTTGCAAGCAATACTTTGCGTTATAATAAGCAGGGAACAACAGTTACTGTATGTCTAAGTGTTAAAAATAATCAGGCGGTAATAGATTTTGGCGACGATGGTATCGGGATTCCAGCGCATCTTGCACAGGATATATTTAAACCATTTGTCCGAGCAGATGAATCCCGTAACTCCGAAACCGGGGGAAGCGGGCTGGGGCTAGCTATAGCAAAGAAAATTGCACAGGCGCACGGCGGTGATCTGACATTGTGCGAATATCGTGAAAAAGGCTGTACTTTAAGAATCACCATCCCGATTATTTAAGGTAGATTTAAGATTTCATTCAGCTGTATGAAAGGTTCAATTGCTATCATAGCATTAAGCCTGGCATACAGCTGATTTTTTGTCCTGGCGATTTTATTAAACAAGCATAAAGATTGGATTAAGTGAGGTGATAAATGATGAATAATGAACCGGCATACTTAGAAATATTCCTTACAAAGCTAGCTTTTCGTTTTTACGGAAAGCCGGTATACAAGACATTTGCTGATTGTATTCCAATAAAGGGCGGGGAACAGGTGCTGGATTTCGGATGCGGTATGGGAACGGTTGCGTATTACGTTGCGAAACGGTTGCTCCATGGACACCTGACTTGTCTGGACATTTCCGGGCGTTGGCTGAATGCTTGCAGAAATACTTTGAAGGATTTTAATAATACTACCTATATGCATGCTGCTTTTCCAATGTTGCCTGAAAACAGATATGATGTGGTATACTGCCACTTTGTATTGCATGATCTCTCACAAATTAATCTGGAAACTGTAATGCCTGCACTGGTGAAATCAATAAAGCCCGGAGGCGTATTTATATTCCGTGAGCCTCTGAAAGAAGCGGAAAAGCTTAGAATAGTCAAGAGCCTGGCAGAAAAAAGTGGATTGCACCTGAAAGACAGTCGCATAACTGATATACCCCTTATGGGAAATGCTCTCGAAAGTATATACGAAAAAGAAACTGAATGTTTTGGTATAAAAATGGAGGTCAAATTATGATTCAGTTATCAATATTCTTGATTCTAACTATTATTACGGTTTTGCTACTTGTAGTGCTGTTACTGAAGTTAACGCATCGTATTATTATAAGTATTGGCAAAAAAGCGAATCTAAAGCAGATTAATAACATTAAAAAAACAGCATTGTTATTAGCAGTTGTGATGATAATAAATATAGGATTTGTAACTTATACTCAAATATATGCATATACGCCACCCATTGATTATGAAAACAGTATAGCGGAAATGTTTGAACTAGAGTTGAACGGCAGAAAACAATGGATAAGCATTAGGTGTTGGGATAAAAATAACCCTGTGCTTCTCTTTTTAGCGGGAGGCCCCGGTGGGACACAAATGGCAGCTGTTCGCCATGAACTGATGGAACTGGAGAAGCACTTTGTAGTGGTAAATTGGGATCAGCCAGGCTCCGGTAAGTCTTACTACGCAGAAAAGACGCATAACATAACGGCAGAGACTTATATACAGGACGGTTATGCCCTGACCGAATACTTAACAAAACGCTTTTCAAAGAATAAAATTTATCTGATCGGCGAGTCATGGGGCAGTGCGCTGGGAGTCTTCCTGGTGAATAAATATCCGCAGTCTTATCATGCTTTGATTGGAACGGGCCAAATGATTGATTTTGCTGAGACCGAGCGGATGGATTACGCAATGGCGATGGACATTGCAAAAAACAACGGAGACACTGAAATTGTGGAAAAACTTACGGCAAACGGAGAGCCACCCTATTACGGTAAGAATGTTACCTGGAAAAGTGCAGTATATCTGAATTATCTCAGTATGGTCATGACAAACAATCCAAAGATTCACAACCCCGGCTACAACACCTTACGGGATATTTGTTCTCCTGAATATGGACTGCTTGATAAAATCAATTATTTCCGTGGCATTGTCAACACATATAATCATGTGTACCAGCAACTCTACGAAATCGACATGAGAACCGGCTACACAAAGCTGGAAGTCCCTGTATATTTTTTTCTGGGACGACATGATATCAATGCACCAACGGTACTGGTTGAGGAATATGAGCGGATCTTGGATGCCCCTGACAAAAAGATAGTCTGGTTTGAGTATTCAGGTCACAG
>JAAYTR010000267.1 GCA_012523685.1 Clostridiaceae bacterium
AGTGTATGCCCGATATCAGCGGTGGTGCAGTGCCAATGGATGTTATTCGGAGAATGCAAGAAACTTCAAACAGGCATTAACTGCTATCGCCCGTGTAGAACGGAAACGACCACGTTCTGGTGGTGGAATGACCACAATGCTTATCGGATATAATCTGGTTGAAGAAGAATTTTTTCTTATTTAAACACAGTGTAGCAGCTTGTAGCAAGAAAAACAGGTTATATAAAAAATCACTCTCGAAGGCGGCATTTTTTTTTATTAAGTTATTGACATATGCCTGAAACAAGATATAATAAAAATAGATAAATGACATATGTCATAAATTAAAGGGGGTGAATATTATGCCAAGAAGAGATGGTACCGGTCCGATGGGTGCGGGAGCATTGACTGGAAGAGGTTTGGGACCTTGCAGGGATAGTAATACGGTAAGACCCCTTAATGGCTTAGGAATGAGATTGGGGCTAGGTTGCAGACATGGTTTCGGGCGTGGTTATGGTAGGAATTATACTTTTAATCGTGCTTATACAAGAACAGAAAAGGAGATACTGCAAGACCAAAAGAGCATGTTGCAAGATCAGATCGAAGCAATAGATAAGCAATTAGAGAACTTATAACAACAAATAGGATAACCAAAGGACGCTTTGGTTATCTATTTTAGATTGAGGTGACAGAGATTATGGCAAGACCGAGGAAATGGAGAAAAGTTTGTAGTTTACCTGAAAATACTCGTTTTGGACCTCTTGATACATCTACTGATAGCAATAATTATATAAGAATGACAGTGGATGAATATGAAACTATAAGGCTTATAGATTTGGAGGGCTTTACTCAGGAAGAGTGTGCCGGAAGTATGAATGTAGCTCGTACTACAGTCCAAGGCATTTACATTGAGGCAAGGAGAAAGTTGGCCGAGTCATTAGTAAATGGAAAAACACTCTTAATTGAAGGTGGAGAATACAAACTATGCAATGGCCGTGGAGAAGGTTGCGGCCGCGGTTGCCATAGAAACAGGCGGGGACGGGGACATGTTTTTAAAAGTTAAGAGGGAAGGTGCTGAATAGGAGGATTTTATTATGAGAGTAGCAATGCCGGTGGATAAAAAAAATATGGATTCAAGCATATGTGTTTCTTTTGGACGCACACCATATTACTTGATATATGATACGAATACCAAGAAGAGCGAATTTATTGATAACAGTGCTGCTACAAGTCCGGGAGGCGCAGGAATAAAAGCTGCTCAAATATTAGTTGATAAAAAGGCTGACATCGTTATAACACCGAGATGTGGTGAAAACGCCGCAAATGTTCTTAAATCGGCTGATATAAAAATTTTTAAATCAAATGGTTCATCAATTAAGGGTAATATTGATGCATACGTATCAGGAAAGCTTAATTTGCTGGATGAGATTCATCCGGGATTTCATAGGCATGAAAATGGCTTTTAAGTGAACGGAAATAATTAACATACTATTTATGAAGAGTAAAATCAAGCATTTTGCGTTAAGAATGGAGATTAA
>JAAYTR010000268.1 GCA_012523685.1 Clostridiaceae bacterium
CATGGCAATTAACGATATCATGGTCAAAATGATTAAAAACAAAGCCTTTGGTGCAATTGGAAAACCAATCTTCAATATGGATTATATTTGTGCAAGTGCATCTGCAACACCTAATCGCTGGTGGGATGAAGTTTATTCCCGCCCCTTGACAGTCGAAGAAATACAGGAAATCATCGATGCATATGCAAAAACAGCAAAGCTCTGTATGGAAGCAGGCGTTGACGGAATTGAGGTTCATGCTGTTCATGAGGGCTATTTGCTTGATCAGTTTACAATGAAATATACAAATCAAAGAACAGATGAATACGGTGGATCTTTTGAAAACAGATACCGTTTCCCGGCAGAAATTGTGAAGGCTATTAAGAAAACCTGCGGGAATGATTTTCCTGTTTCACTGCGTTATTCTGTTGTTTCCAAAACAAAGGGATTCGGGAAGGGAGCGCTGCCGGGTGAAGAGGATTATGTCGAGGTTGGACGTGATATGGAAGAGTCCGAAAAAGCAGCAAAATTCCTTCAGGATGCCGGATACGATATGTTAAACTGCGATAATGGTACTTATGATGCCTGGTATTGGGCTCATCCGCCGGGATATATGCCTGAAAACTGCAACCTCTCCTATGTTAAACACATAAAAGATTTCGTCGCTATTCCTGTAGTATGTGCCGGAAAGATGACACCTTCGGCAGCAGCGGAAGCAATCCGCGAAGGCAAGCTTGATGCAATGGGGGTGGCAAGGCAATTCCTGACAGACCCGGAATGGGTGACGAAGCTTATGGAAGACCGCGAAGCTGACATCAAACCATGTATTAATTGTCACAATGCATGTTTTACAATGGCAAAATATGAGGGTACGGCTAACATTCAGGATCTTACCGATTCAATGAAAATGGCACGCTGCGCACTTAATCCTCGGACAATGCAATCAAAAAAATATAAAATTAAAAAAACGTCCAAAGTAAAGAATATTGCTATTATCGGTGGTGGTATAGGCGGCATGGAATCCGCACTGGTACTTAACCAAAGAGGTCACAATGTCACCATTTACGAGAAATCAGATCATCTGGGAGGAGTTTTCATCCCGGCGTCATCACCTGAATTCAAGAAACATGAAAGAAAACTTGTAGAGTGGTACATAAGAGAGATCTCAAAGTATCCAATTAAGGTTGAACTAAACAAAGAAATCACGGATATCAATACGCTTGAAGCTGATGAGATCATTATTGCTACAGGGTCTGAGCCAAAACGCCCGCCGATTAAGGGAATTGAGCGCTCAATGGATGCGTTGGAGTATCTTTCTGGTAAGGAAGTCGGTGATAATGTTATCATTATCGGTGGGGGACTAACGGGATGCGAAATAGCTTATAATCTGATTCTTAAAGGCAAGAATCCACAGATCGTAGAAATGAAGAACGATCTCATAGCTGTCAAAGGAGTGTGTCTCGCCAACTCTTCATTCTTACGTGAAATGCTCGCTTTAAAAAAGACACCGGTCTATCTTGAAACTAAGGTCCTGGAAATCAAAGAGGATAGCGTTGTTGTTCAAGATAAAAATGGAAAGACTATTGATTTAAAATGCGATTCGGTTATAAACGCGATTGGATACAACCCGAAACCTCTGGCCAAATCCTCTAAGAAGGTGCATATTGTCGGTGATGCCAAAAAAGTCGGCAACCTGCGTACTGTAATATGGCGGGCATGGGATGTCTGTATGAAGCTATAGTATTTTACATTACATATCTTATCTTGTTAAGATAGTGGTTGTATAAAATAGACGTTTATTTGTAAAATTATGAGGCCGCAGAACGGCCTCATAATTTTATGTTGCTTATTTTAACAGTTAACAAATCATTATTTTGCCAAGCATAATCTTTACTGTTATAGAAGCACTGTTTATTGGTATATAACATTAGTATTAAGTTCTATTAAGAAAAAATGTGTGGCGGTATTTACATTTGAAAACACTTATTCTCACAGGTCTTGGCTTTATATTTCTTGGGCTGGGTGCAATTGGATTATTATTACCAGTGTGGCCGACAACTCCTTTTGTTCTGCTTTCTGTTGCATGTTTTTCTTCGGAACCAAATATCAAAGCTAAAATCATGAAGATCCCCTTTTTCAGGGAGCATATTGAAAATTATGAGAACAAGACCGGTCTTTCGAAAAAAACTTTCTGGTCGAGCATTATCTGGTTGTGGAGCACATTGCTAATATCCATGATTTTAGTTAGTAATCTGTGGATTTCATTTTTGCTTCTCCTTGTTGGACTCCCTGTGACTGTTCATCTTTCATCTATAACAAGAGATAGAAGGGAGAAATAAAAAACAAAACATGTATTTGGCTTAGTTGAAGTACTTATGCTACCAAAAACCTGTGTCTATATAAGGATACTTGTTATGTGTTTATATCTTTAAAATACAAATATCCCTGTGATATTTGCATATAAAAATGAAAGGAGTCTTATCATGAACGAATACAAAAAGTTAACTAACGAAGTCGGTGCTCCGGTAGCCGACAATGAACATTCTATTACCGCCGGTCCCCGAGGTCCTGTTGTCATGCAGGATGTATGGTTGATGGAAAAAATGGCACACTTCAATCGTGAAGTTATCCCTGAACGCCGTATGCATGCAAAAGGCTGGGGAGCCTACGGCAAACTTACCGTAACCAATGATATATCCCAATATACCAAGGCAAAGGTACTCCAACCTGGTGCCGTGACTGAATCCTTTACCCGATTTTCCACCGTTGCCGGGGAGCGTGGCGCTGCTGACTGTGAGAGGGATATTAGAGGTGTTGCCACTAAGTTCTATACCGAGGAAGGCAACTGGGATTTAGTAGGAAACAATACACCTACCTTCTTTATCCGTGATGTACATAATTTTTCTGACTTAAACCGTGCCGTCAAGCGTGATCCTCGTACAGGCCGCCGTTCTGCACAAAACAACTGGGACTTCTGGACCCTTCTTCCTGAAAGCTTTCATCAGCGCACAATCGTTATGAGCGACCGCGGAATTCCAGCATCATTCCGGCATATGCATTTCTTTGGCGAGCACACCTTCTCTTTATACAATGCTAAGAATGAACGATTCTGGTGCAAATTCCATTTTTATACCCAGCAGGGCATAAAGAACCTGTCAAATGAGGAAGCTGCCAGAATCAACGGAATGGATCGTGAATATCATGGTAAGGATCTCTACGAGTCTATAGAAAAAGGTGATTTCCCGAAATGGACAATGTATATCCAGATTATGACCGAGGAACAGGCTAAAAATCACTATGAGAACCCATTTGACATCACAAAAATTTGGCCAAAGGGTGAATTTCCGCTTATTGAAGTAGGCGTGTATGAGTTGAACAGGAATCCGGAAAATTATTTTGCAGAGGTGGAGCAGGCCGCTTTCACTCCTGCACATGTGGTTCCCGGCATTGGATTTAGCCCGGATCGTTTCTTACAGGGTAGATTGTTTGCTTATGGTGATGCTCAAAGATATCGTCTTGGCGTAAACCATAATCAAATCCCTGTCAATCGTGCCAAAGTTGATGTCAATGAATATCACCGCGACGGGGCAATGAGAGTTGACGGTAACTATGGAAGTACACCGGCGTATACGCCAAACAGCTATGGTTACTGGACAGCCCAGCCTGAAGTGATGGAGCCGCCGTTGGATTTAGAAGGTGCAATGTATCGTTACGATCCAAAGGACGATCCTACTGATGATTGTTTCCGTGCAGGTGGTAATTTGTGGCGATTATTAACAGAAGATAAGAAACAGATTCTGATTGATAATACTGCCGCCGATATTGCTCCTGTCACCGTGAATATAAAATACCGTCATGCTGTACACTGCTATCTTGCTGA
>JAAYTR010000269.1 GCA_012523685.1 Clostridiaceae bacterium
ATAAAAATAATCGTCAAAATGAATGCCATCAACCGGATAGTTCTCGACTATTTCAAGAACACCGTTGATAATCAGCTGCCTTGCCTCGGGTATACCGGGATTTAAATATATGTTTCCATCGGAATGCTTTACAGTCCAGCCGGGGTTTTTTACGGCAGGATTTGTGCTGTGAAGAGATGAAAAATCATGAATGGGTTCGCCGGACGACCTTTTCGTAACTCTATAAGGGTTTATCCAGGCATGGAGCTCAAGTCCTCTTTTGTGAGCTTCTGCAATCCAGAAATCAAGCGGGTCAAAGCCTCCGCTGGGAGCAACACCCTGCTTACCTGTCAGATATTTTGACCACGGATAGTATTTTGACTTATACAGAGCATCGCCGGATGGGCGAACCTGCAGAAAAACAGCATTAAACCCTGTATTCTTTGCATAATCAAGAATTTGCAGTGCTTCGCTTTTGAGAATCTCGGAATTAGTGGTTGCTTTTGTAGGATAATCAGTATTTACAACCGTGGCAACCCATAACCCCCGAAAATCACTGCTTTTCTGTGTACTTGCGGTAGTAGTGGCAGCAAATGCGGACAGGTTAAACAATAGAATAAAAATAATGATTAATATCAGGCTTTTTCTTATGTGCTTCATGTCAAACTCCATACTGTTTTATTTTTCCTGATTTAAATTTTAGCATAAACAGCCACTTTATCTTATAATTCGAACTGTTTTTTAAGAAAATTGTAATAGTATAGTAAGGAAGTAAAAACAATTGATAAAATAAATGCATAAGCTTTGCGAAATGCTTTAAATCTAGTAAAATAGTAAATATCATAGTAGGAGTATGAAATATCTTTACGGGGGTTTCAGCAATGATTAAACAATACTATATGCCAACACAAATTATAATGGGCGAGGATTGTGTCCAATCCAGCAACAAAGTATTTTCAGAAATGGGAAAAAAGGCTTTGATAGTTACAGGAAAAAATTCTGCAAGACTAAACGGCTCCCTTGATGATATTATTAAAGTTCTGTCTTCAAACGGGCAGGAGTGGGCTTTATTTGACAAAATCATGAGCAATCCAACCATTGAGTGTGTTTATGAGGGTGCTGCTTTTGCTAAAACTGAGAATGTGGATTTTATTATTGCTATCGGCGGCGGTTCGCCTATGGACGCAGCCAAGGCTATCAACTTACTTGCCTGCCAGGATATCCCTGAGGATAAATTGTTTAATGGTCAATATTCAGAAGAAATACTATCTATGATCCTGGTGCCGACTACTGCCGGAACGGGGTCTGAAGTGACACCTTATGCTGTACTCACCAACAACCGTGCCCAGACCAAGACCAGTATTGCTTCGCATATACTCTTTCCAAAAGTTGCGATATTAGATGCGAAATATATGGAGAACCTGCCAAAAGAAATAACTGTTAATACCGCAATAGATGCTCTTTCTCACTCAATTGAGGGAATGCTGTCGCTAAGAGCAAACCCCATTACAGACTCAATAGCATTAGATAGTATAAGACGGATTTCCCGTTGCTTTGAGAGTCTTAAAACTGGTGAGCTGACCAGAGAACAAAGGTTTGAATTATTATATGCATCAACCCTTGCGGGGATGGTTATTGCGAATACAAAGACTACAGCTGTTCATTCCATGGGATATTCATTAACATATTTTCATGATATTGATCATGGAAGAGCAAATGGACTTCTTTTGGGAGAATTCTTAAAATATGTTGAAAAAAGCTGTCCGGATCGTGTCAGTGAGATTCTGTCGGCTATGGGATTAAGTACGGTAAATGAATTTATAACCTTGCTTGATGAACTTCTAGGGGAAAGAGAGAACCTTACTGACGAACAAATTGAAAAGTATGTGTCAATTACGGCTAAGTCCAGTAACATAAAAAACAGTCTGGTAACTCCTGACACGGAAGATCTGGTTCAAATTTATAAAAGCAGTATGAATAAATAAGAGAAAGCAATGTTTGGTATTAGTCATAGTATACAAAGGAGTGGAAAACTTGTCTGGTGAATCTCAAAAAGTTCCATTAAATGAACTCAATATGAGAATGAGCAGGTTCAAAAAGGAAATGAGCAGAACTCAGCCCGATTGGGAGATAGCTGCAATATTCAGTAAAATCAACCTGTATTATTTTACGGGGACCATGCAGGAGGGCATGTTACTGATTCCAAGGGATGACGCTGCAATCCTGTGGGTTCGTCGCAGCTACGACAGAGCCATGGAGGAATCCCTTTTTCCACATATAAGGCCTATGGAAAGTTACCGCGATGCGGCAGGTTCAATTAAGATGCCCGAAACCTGCTATATTGAAGCAGAGATAATACCTGTTGCTTTCTTGCAGCGTTTTCAAAGATATTTTCCATTTAAGAACATTAAATCAGCGGATAAGCAGATTAATAAAACCAGATCTGTTAAGAGCCTCTATGAAATCTCCCTAATGGAAAAGGCAGGGGCAAAGCACAGCTATGTATTAGAAGAATGTGTACCCGGCCTTCTCAGGAAAGGTATGAATGAGGTTGAATTAACTGCCGAGTTATACTCGCTGTTTTTAAGGGAAGGACACCACGGATTAACCAGATTCGCCATGTTTGATACTGATTTGGGCATAGGTCAGCTGGGATTTGGAGACAGCTCCATTCACCCGACATTTTTTAACGGGCCGGGCGGGAACAGAGGCTTAAGCCCTGCAGTTCAATTTTTAGGAAGCCGGGAACGCAAGCTGGAGAAAGGTGATTTGGTTTTTGTTGATGTTGCCTTTGGTGTAGACGGGTATCATACCGATAAAACCATGACCTATATGTTTGGTAAGCCTTTGCCTGATAGTGCTATTTCGAAACATAAAAAATGTGTGGAAATACAGAACAAAATAGCTGAGTTGATGAAACCCGGAAGCATACCAGCCGAGATTTATAGAAGTATTATGGAGGGACTGGATTCTGAGTTTGCGCTTAATTTTATGGGTTATAAAAATCGGAAGGTCAAATTTCTGGGGCATGGAATAGGATTACACGTTGATGAGTACCCTGTCATAGCAGAAGGCTTTACAGAACCACTGGAACCAGGAATGACCATTGCCGTCGAGCCTAAGATAGGAATAGAAGGTATCGGAATGGTAGGAATCGAAAACACATTTTTGGTTACAGAAAAAGGTGGACGCTGTTTAACAGGAGATAATCCGGGTCTTATTGGAGTATATTAATTGTCACTTTGTGCAATAGCGAAAGATTCTTTATAGAATGACATTGACCGCAATAGGTGCCGTGAGCGATGTCAAATAGCGTCAGCGGAGCATGGATTGCGTAGCTACGCGACTAAAATCCCGGATGGATTTTCGGAGCGGCGCATTTGACTCACTCTACAGGCACCTCTTCACAGACATAAATATTTATTAAAATACTTCCCTTAACGCTCAGCATGGCATAAGTCAAACACTTTATTTTCTTCTGAAAAGTTTTTTCATTACTCTCATAACGAATGACTCTTTTGAATCCATAGCAGGGGAGCTTTGAGGATCTCTTCTGGATTTGAAAACATCCTGTTTGTCGACTGTGGGTTTTGGCCCGATTGTTATGCTGGTTGTAATTTTCTTTTTGCTGATTTTATCCGGATTTTCATATGTTCGGACAGGCTTCGCTTTTGGCAGTGTACCCACTGCATCTGATCTGGTTGCTGCCTTCTTGTTATTTGTCTTTTTTCTCTTCGACTTTCTTTTTTGAGTATCCTTTGTATGATCTTTGCTGTGAGTGACTTTCCTGGAATGGGCCTGAAGCCATTGACCGGCGTTTTCCCTGTGTTCTTCAATAAAAGCTTCTGAGGGAAGCTCGCCTTCTTCAATGAGAACTCCTATATGCTCTTCAATTTCATACAAACTCATTATATCGTCGCCTGTAGCCAAAGTAATTGCTTTGCCCACGTTTCCTGCTCTGCCGGTACGTCCTATACGATGTACGTAACTGTCTTTTTCAACAGGGACGTCGTAGTTAATAACCAGAGCCAGATCATCCACATGTATTCCCCTTGCGGCAACATCAGTAGCCACAAGCAGGATAAAATCTCCACGTTTAAACTGCTGCATAGTTTTCAGCCTTTTATTCTGTGGAATATCTCCATGAAGCGCTTTTGAGGAATAACCCTTCCTGGTCAGAAAATTATGAACACGATCAACGGTCATACGGGTATTGCAAAATATAATACAGCTATCAGGCTGCTCAATCAAGAGAAGATTATTCAGCCAGGTACGCTTTTCATCATTTTTAACACGGTAGTAAACCTGGTCAATAGTATCCACTGTCATAGTAGGTGATTCAATTTCTATAGTAACCGGTTGTTTCATGTATTTACGGCAGATATCCTTAACTTCGGAGGGGATGGTAGCAGAAAAAAGAAGCGTTATTCTTTCCTTGGGCAAAGTTTTAATGATTCTGACTACCTGGTCAATAAAGCCCATATCAAGCATACGGTCTGCTTCATCAAGCACTAAAAATTTTATGCTGTTAGTTTTGAGACTTCCCTGTTCAATATGATCAAAGACTCTTCCGGGAGTGCCGGAAACGATTGATATTCCTTTCTTAAGAGCATCTTTTTCAATATTAATATTATGCTGCCCGTATACGGCGGTTGTCTTATGAGAGGTATATTTAGCCATAAGCTTCAAATCGTTGTCAACCTGTACGGCCAGCTCTCTTGTTGGTGTAAGTATAAGACCCTGAGGGCCGGTGCTCTCCGGGTTTATGGATTGCAGCATTGAAACACCATAAACTGCAGTTTTACCGCTTCCAGTTTTAGACATTACAATAAGATCTTCCCGATTTAAAATATGAGGGATTGATTCACTCTGTACTTCAGTCGGTTTTTCATAACCCATTTCCTCCAATGCTTTTAAAATAGGAGGAATTATTCCTAATTCAATAAAACTTTTATTCATTCTTATCAACTTTCATATTAAGAAATTATATATAAAATTCTATGCTCCTGATTTTCACAATGTTTTCACAAACATGCGCAAAACAATACAATATATACGATTATACACAATATTACACTATAACAGAATTAA
>JAAYTR010000270.1 GCA_012523685.1 Clostridiaceae bacterium
AAGCTGATGTTGAGCTAAAAAATTATATTTTCAGCCTGCGTGACGCTAACAATACTGGAGTTTACAGCACAGTGGTTACAGGACTTACCACTGATCCGTCATTGGATTACGAATATGGCCTTAATGATGTAAGAACAGATGATTACGGTGAGCTCCATATCTGGCTGCCTGAAGGAAAGACATGGGCCAGCGTGACGGCCGGGGGCCAGACATTTTCAGGTGAAATAACGTATGTAGATAAATATTACTCAGCAACTTTGCGACTGCCTTCGCTAAATCCTGCCGCAAGTATAACAACGGCGGCAAAAGGAAACGCTTCTTCGACAAGTGTTGATTTTACACTCACCTCGGCGCCTACAGGTACCTGGAAGGTATATGAAAGTGCTGACGCGACAGAAGTAATGGCAGGGGTAACCGCCACATTAAGCGGTACGACCCTGACATTGGCTTCCTCAGAAGATCCAATCGAAATCGGGGACTATTACGTAACTGTGACCGAACCCAACAAAAACGAAAGCGAAAGGTTAAAATTAACGGTAGAGTTTGTGGCACCCAGTCCTGCTAAGGCCATAACAGCCTTTAACTTTAATGAAGTGACCCCAAATGTTATCGGAACGATCAATGAAGTTGATAAAACAATTTCACTGGCCGTTCCATACGGAACAAATGTGACCAATCTGGTTCCTACCATCATACATACAGGGGCAAGCGTATCTCCAAATTCAGGAGTGGCGCAGGACTTTACATCCCCTGTAACGTACACGGTAACTGCGGAAGATGACACTACACAGACCTATACCGTTACAGTAACAGTAGCGCCTGCACCTGGCGGCGGAAGCGGCGGCTCCGGCAGCAGCGGCGGTGGTTCCGGCGGAAGCACTCCCACCACACCTACTCCAACTCCCGCGCCTCAGCCAGCCATCACCGTAACCGAAGTAAAAAGCGAGCTTTTCAGCAATACTGAAGATATCGTAGCTGAAGCTGATGTTGAAACCGCCTTTGGCCAGCCGGTTGAAGTTAAAATAACAGATGATGAGGAATCACAAAATGAAGTATTCCAACTGGTGGGCGCAGATGATGAGGTATATCCCTTCGACATCAGCCTGTATTCCAAAGTGAGCGGCGAAAAAGTACAGCCTAAGGAGGGTCACAACGTTAGGATAACCCTGCCTGTTCCTGAAAAACTGCTTGATGTCAAGGACAAAGTAAAGGTGGTTTACGTCAGGGACGGCAAGTTGGAGATCCTTGCGTCCCAGCTTATCGAAAAAGACGGCAAATGGTACATAACCTTCGAGGCTGTTCATTTCAGCCCATATGCTCTGATAGTAAACAAAGAACCCCCTGTATCCTGGACTAACCCCTTCAGTGATGTAAAGGAAGGAAGCTGGTATTATTCTGCTGTACAGTATGTCGCTCAAAACGGTCTGATGTTTGGAACCGGCAGTGATACCTTCTCCCCCCAACTCACTACAAACAGAGCTATGATTGCCACTATTCTGTATAGGTTAAGTGGCTCAACTGAAATATTCCAAAGCACCTTCAAGGATGTGGTCCCCGGTGCATACTATACCCAAGGAGTAGCTTGGGCTCAGGAAAAAGGCATCATCGCAGGGTACGGCAATGGTATGTTTGGCCCTGAGGACACCATAACCCGCGAACAGATGGCTGCCATACTCTGGAGATATGCAGGCTCACCAAAAGCAGACACTGCAGTCCTCAATGATTTCAACGATGCGGGTGATATATCCGATTATGCAAGACAAGCCATGGTATGGGTATACGAAGAAGGCATTATTGCGGGCAAAGGCAGCCGAATACTTGATCCCAGGGGCCTAGCAACCCGTGCTGAAGCAGCAATGATTCTTACAAATTATCTAAAAGCTAAGTAAATATAGAACAGTATAAAATAAACAGGCAGGGTGAAATATCCCTGCACCTCTCTTTTCATAACAAACAACAGAATATCAGGAAATTCGACAAAAAAATCGTTCTTGCCTGAATTGTAGTTAGATAAATAATTTTAAAAAACAGCGGTCTCGAATTATCCGAGGCCGCTGTTTCTAATATCTTATACTATTTATACTACTTAAACTTTTTAAAAACTAAAGCACTGTTATGTCCACCAAAACCTAAAGAATTGGAAATTGCATAATCTATGTCTTTTTTTCGACCTGCATTGGGTATGTAGTCTAAATCACATTCAGGGTCCGGCTCCTGCAGGTTTATGGTAGGAGGCAGGAAACCATCTCTAATTGCCAGAATGCTTATTATTGCCTCAATCCCTCCGGCTGCTCCTAAAAGGTGACCAGTCATCGATTTTGTCGAGCTGACAGGTATATCCTTCACATTATCGCCAAATACCTTCTTAATACTTTTTGTTTCCAAAGGATCATTTAACGGTGTACTTGTTCCATGAGTATTTACATAGCCAATCATATCGGGTGTAATACCTGCATCCTCAATAGCCATCTGCAGGCATCTTACACCAGCATCTCCTTCAGGATCAGGAGCTGTAATGTGGTAAGCGTCACTTGTTGCACCATAACCCACAATTTCAGCCAGGATATCAGCACCTCTGTTAACTGCATGTTCATAGTCTTCAAGAACGAGAATACCGGCACCTTCACCCATAACAAACCCGTCACGATTTTTATCAAAAGGTCTGCATGCTGTATCAGGATCTTCATTTTCCGACATTGCTCTCATGGCGCAAAATCCGGAGAATGCCAAAGGGGTAACGGCAGCCTCAGATCCACCGGTAATCATTACATCTGCATAACCATTTTGGATTATTCTCATCGCATCGCCAATAGAATGATTAGCGCTGGCACAGGCTGTAACCACACACGCATTGTGACCCTTTATTCCGTACTTTATAGCAACCTGTCCGGAAGCCATATTTGCAATCATCATAGGTACAAAAAACGGGCTGACCCTTTTGGGTCCTTTCTCAAATAAAGTTCTGCAATTGGTTTCCAATGTATCCATTCCACCAACACCGGAGCCTATAAGCACTCCTGCGCGGTATGGATCCATCCCGGAAAAGTCCAGTCCGGACATGTTAACAGCCTCCTGGGATGCTACTATTGCATATTGGGTAAAGAGATCCATACGCTTTGCTTCTTTTTTGTCGATGTAAAGGGTTACATCAAAATTATCGATTTGAGCAGCTACTTTAGTTGAAAACTCGGATGTATCAAATTTTGTTATAGATTTAATTCCATTTTTCCCTGCTTTGACTTCACTCCAGAAGGTCTTCACGTCAGTTCCGAGGGAATGAACAACGCCAAAACCTGTTACTACTACTCTTCTTTTCATCATTTTGGCCTCCTGATAAGTACAAGCTAATATAATAAACAGATAAAAATTATCTTTATAGGAACAAAAAATAAAATATAAAAAGCCCCTACAATAAATTGCTGGGACTTTCTATAATAAAAATAAATAATTTTATTGATGAGCCTTAATATATTCAACAGCATCACCAACAGTTGCAATCTTCTCTGCTTCCTTGTCTGGTATTTCCAGCTCGAATTCTTCCTCAAGAGCCATAATAAGTTCAACGATATCGAGAGAATCGGCACCAAGATCATCAATAAAGGAAGATTCCATTTTTACCTCTTCTTCATCAACACCTAATTGCTCAACGATGATATCTTTAACCTTTTCAAATACCATACCATTCACCCCCTTCCAGACAGGATTCTAAATAAGAACTTATCAATATTATTGCGTTCAATTGAAATAATATTACATATACAACCCACCGTCAATATTTATTACCTGTCCTGTAATATATCGAGCACTGCCGGATGCAAGAAAAACTACCAGATCAGCAACCTCGGAAGATGTCCCATATCTGCCGAGAGGTATGCTCTTAAGGTAATTCTCCTTAATTTCCGCAGAAAGTGAGTCCGTCATCTGGGTCTCTATAAAACCGGGCGCAACAGCATTACAGGTTATCCCGCGTGCCGCAAATTCTCTGGCGACAGACTTTGTAAAACCAATCAATCCAGCCTTTGATGCAGCGTAATTGGCCTGCCCTGCGTTACCCATCAGACCTACGATAGAAGAAATATTAATAATACTGCCGCTTCTCTTTTTCATCATTATGCGGGCAGCTGCTTTAGTGCAGAGGTAAGCACTCTTGAGATTAACATTCATTACATTATCCCAATCCTCTTCCTCCATACGTATCAATAGCTTATCACATGTAATTCCTGCGTTATTAACCAATACATCTATGCCTCCAAAAACTTCAATGGTTTTCTCAATGAGGCCTTGAGCAACAACCGGGTTGCTTAAATCACCAGAATACCCGGCAACCGAAAAGCCTTCTTCCTTAAGGCTGTCTACAATGGTATATACACTGTCGCTAGTTCCTGAAAGCATTACGTTAGCTCCCAGTGATGCAAATTTCACAGCGATAACATTTCCTATACCACGTGTTGATCCGGTTACTATTACAGTTTTCCCTTGAAAATTCATTGATATGGTTTTTCCTTTCATTGAATTCTTCTTATTACTCTTTCTATCCTTTCAAAACGGCCATTGTATTGTCCAGGGATGCTTTATCTTCAACATTTAATATGCGGACTCCTTTATCAATTTTTTTGATAAAACCGCTTAAGACTTTACCCGGACCTATTTCTATAAATGTGTCAGCACCTTTTTCTATAAGACTTCTGACACAGTCTTCCCATAGTACAGATGTACTTACCTGGCGCACAAGAAGATCTTTTATATCAGTTTCTGATTCTATTATCTTACCTGTCACATTTGTAACAACCGGAATACTCATTCTGTTTACTTCTATATTTTCAAGCTCTTTGGATAACTTTTCCCCGGCAGGTTTTAATAAGCTGCAATGAAAAGGGGCACTGACATTTAACAACATTGCTCTTTTTGCTCCTTTCCCGGAAGCAATTCTAATGGCTTCATTAATGGCATCTACCTCTCCGGCAATAACTATCTGACCGGGACAATTAAAGTTTGCCGGTTCAACAACTCCTTTAACGGATGCCATTTTGCACGTTTCCAGTACATCCTCACGGGATAAACCGAGAATAGCCGCCATGGTACCTTTACCCAAAGGCACTGCCTCCTGCATGTATTTGCCGCGCTTCCGGACAATCTTTATGGCATCTTTGAAAGCCATGGAGCCAGATATTACGTGTGCCGCATATTCTCCTAAACTTAAACCTCCGGTATAATCCGCTGATATGCCTGCTTCGAGTAGTGGTTGGGCACAGGCAATGCTTGCAGCTAATATAGCCGGCTGAGTGTTTTCGGTAATTTTAAGGGTTTCTTCATCACTCTCAAAAATCATATTTCTTATATCAAAGCCTAATGCTTCTGTTGCATCATCTAAAATACGGCCGGCGGCTTGTGAAATCTCAGAAATTTCTTTAGACATACCGATATATTGGGCACCCTGGCCGGGAAAAACAAAGGCAATTTTACTCATATATATTTCCTCCGTTTTGTTACAAAACTTAATATCCTGTATCCTTTATTGTCATCCTGGAAGATTCTTCGCTTCGCTCAGAATGACATGCTCAGCTCAGAATGACAAAATAAAATCAAAATTACAATTGCGGTAACGTTGCAATCCTATTTTGACCAGGTAAGTAAAGCAGATCCATATGTAAGACCACCGCCGAAAGCAACCATAATAATTTTGTCACCCTTTTTAAGCAGTCCCTTTTTTGAAGCCTCATCAAGGCAGACAGGGATGCTCGCGCTGGATATATTTCCTGTGTATTCCAAATTGCTATATATTTTATCCATTGAAACATCAAGCCTTTTAGCCGCATTCTGCAGTATTCTCATATTAGCCTGATGTGGAAATATATACTTTATTTGTCCCATTTCATTACCGGCACTATCCAGCACATTTTTTGTTGCTTCAGACATTATCCTCGATGCAAAAGTAAATACCTCGCTGCCATCCATCCATAATACCTGCTTTTTACCCTCGTTACGTTTTTCAATATCGGCATCGGAAGCATACAAACACGGTAAAGTAAGTACATCAGCATTATCTCCCACTGCTCCGAGACAGGCTTCCTCAACTCCAGTACCATCATCAACCTTACTTAAAATAACAGCACCGGCACCATCTCCGAAAAGCACACAAGTCTTTCTGTCTGTAAAATCTGTTGCCCTGCTCAACGCCTCGGCTGATACTATCAGAATATTCTTACAGGTACCGTTTTCAATAAACTGTCTTCCGGTTTGTAATGCATAAACGAATCCTGTGCAGGCAGCATTTACATCAAATGCAGCTGCATTTTTAGCTCCAATTTCTCCCTGCACCGTGCATGCGAGAGATGGGGTAAGATAGTCAGGAGTACATGTTGACGCAATAATCAATTCAATATCTACAGGGTTCAATCCGGCATCTTCTATAGCCTTAACAGATGCTTCGGCAGCAATTTTTGCAAGGGGAACATCATCCTCCAAGATATGTCTTTCCCGGATTCCGGTTCTTTTAACAATCCATTCATCGCTGGTTTCAACAATACTTTCAAGTTGGCTGTTAGTAAGTTTTTTTTCGGGCAGAATACTACCTGTTCCTGTTATTCCCGCTTTAAAGGGCTTCATCATATATGCCTCCAACTTCCATGCTAGCAAAAATATTTGTCATTTTGTCCAACACTGTTGTACAAGCAGAACTACATGCCTTTAATATAGTGTTCTTAATGGCTTTTGATGTTGAATTCCCGTGGCACTTATATATCATGCCTTTAACACCCAGAATAGGTGTACCGCCTAATTCTTCAGGATCTATCTCTTTTTTCATTTTTTTCAGTTCATGTTTAATAAGAAGGTAGCTTATTCGCCCTGACAGACTCTTTGAATACATCTTTTTCAAATAATCCATGAAATACTTACCGGTTCCCTCCATGATCTTTAGCATTGCGTTTCCTGTAAATCCATCACAAACTGCTATATCAACTTTTCCGTCAGTGATATCACGGCCTTCAACGTTTCCAATAAAATTAATGTTGGCTTTCTGAAGTTCTACAAAGGCATTTTTAAGTGCATCATTGCCCTTTCCCTCCTCAGTTCCTACATTGACCAATCCTACTCTTGGCTTTTCAATACCAAACATATTCCTCATATACTCAGTTCCCATAATTGCGAATTGAACGTAATTAACCGTTTTAATCTGAGTATTCATTCCTGCATCAATAATCATTGTATGACCCTTTATTGACGGAACAACGGGAGCCAAAGCAGGCCTCACAACACCTTTCATTCTACCGGCAATTAACAGTGATCCTGCCAGCAAGGCTCCTGTACTTCCCGCAGAAATAAAAGCTTGTGCTGATTGTTCTTTTATTTTTTTCATGCCTACTACTATGGCAGAATTACGCTTCTTCCTGACTGCCTCGGTAGGTTTATCAGAATTGGTTATCTCATCAGAAGTCTCGGTTATAATTATTCTTTTATTATTTATATTCTCAGGACCCAGGCACTCCTCTATTTTTGCTCGATCTCCCAGGAGCTCAATTTCAAAACCCTTGGTTTCCAATGCCTCAAGGCAACCTTTAACTATCTCATGAGGAGCGTTATCTCCTCCCATTGCATCAACTATAATCCTCAATAGCTCAGCTCCTTAACCGGATTAACAAAATCCGGCTTTTTGTATAGTTATAATACGGGCAACACTTTTTGGCAAATATTATTTATTTGCCATATCAACTAATAAAAATTTTCCTCTGAATACCTCGACTTGCTTATTATATATCATAACCCACACTATATATTTCCCTTGAGGGCGTTTTTGCTTGATAGTTACCCTTGCTACCAGTTTACTTCCTGCGTAAACAGGTTGTTTATACTTAATGTTCGCAATCCCGACTAATGCAACATCTGCATCAATTACAGCTATTGCAATTGACTCAGCCATGGAATAAATGTAATGACCGCGAACTATTTTTGATTGTGAAAAAACCATTTGATCAGTGGTGTCTAAAATAGATATTGCGCTTTCACCTAAATTAAGTTCAACAATTTCACCTATAACTTCCTCTGCGTTAAGGGTTCGGAGCTTCTCATAGTTTTTGGAAGCCATTTCACGAATGCGTTGTCTCAACTCCGGAACACCCATTTCCAGTCTGTCCAGTCTGACGGTTGGAACGCTGACTTCCAGGTGTTCGGCAAGCTCCTCATCTGTCAGAAACGGGTCTTCTCTGAGCAATTCTGTAAGTTTAATTTGTCTTTCTTTCTTCGCATTGGAATCTCTGCTCAATTCAATCTCTCCAATTAATTAGTACCTAGTAATATGGTCAGTTAATAGTATATTATATTTTTTTAGTGTATGCAATACTGAGATTTTCTATATCAGAATCTTTTCTCGTTTTTATAAACAAATTCATTTTATAAAAAACAGCACCGTATTTTTACCTACGGTGCTGTTGATGTTTACTCAATATTTTGCCTCTAACCTCCGGTAACATTCTTCATTCCTTCCGGAGACCAGTCGACATTTGTATCCTCAAACAAGGATTTCATTATATTATTTGCGAATTTCCCTATTTGCTCTCTGAATATTATTGCCAGGCCTACCATTATGGCAAGAAGTATGACTACCTCAACTGTATTTATACCTCTTTTACTTTTCAAGAAGCTCTTAAACTTATTCCACATAACTGACCTCCGAAAAATAATAATTTGTTACAATTTTATACATTTATATTATTATTTTGTATCGAAGGTGTCAACTATTATTTGTTCTATTTATTGCTAATTACTTTATTCTTTCTTCATTTCCTTTATTACCTTGTTCACTATTTCATATGAAAATCCCCTGTGCAAAAGGAATCGATATGCCCTCTGCTCTGTTTTTTTATCGTTAAGATCATACTTCCCGAACTTTCTTTTTCCTTCCCTTAAGGCTACCTCATAATCATCTGTTTCAAATTCTGACAGAGCTTTTTCTATTATATCCTTGTCTATACCTTTGTTTTTCAGCTCAAAGCCGAGAGATTTTTTTGATAATGCTTTTGTTCTTATCCTCTCAGATAAATATTTCATTGCATAACGGGTATCATCCAAATATCCTATTGTCCTAAGCTCATTGACCGCATTCTGTGCTACGGTTTTATCAAATCCCGCGTCTATAAGCTTTCTAAGTATTTCATTTTCGCTTCTGTCTTTAAAAGTTAAGTATCTTACAGCCCTTTCTCTGGCTGAACGAACCAACACTTTTTCACGAATAAAAGATAACTGTTCCTCGCTTATTACCATATTTTCAGATAATTTATTACTTATATAATCCTGTTCCGGAATTGAAAATGAGTAATTATCGTCAATAAAAACTCTTACCATGCCTTTTTCTCTGTTTTTTTCCACCGCTGTTATGGTCATACACATTCTCCCTTTATCCAGATTTAAGATAATTTAATTATACCATATGCTTGTCCCTAATTTGATTTTACTTTATATCACCAAAATATCAATCAGGTAAGTTTTTGTCGTATAAAAAAGCCCTTCAAAAAGATAAACTCTTTGAAAGGCCTTAATAAAAACATATTAACCTATTCTTCCACCGTATGAGCCTCAATGCTGCTTAAAAAGGCTTTTTCATATTCGGCTTTTACCTTTTCCTCTATTTCTTTTGATATCTCCGGGTTTTCTCTTAAGAATTTCTTAACATTTTCGCGTCCCTGCCCGATTCTCTGATCTCCGTAAGAGAACCATGCACCACTCTTTTTTATGATGTCGAGAGTGACGCCTATGTCAAGAAGACAGCCTTCCCGTGATATGCCTTGCCCATATATAATATCAAATTCTGCCTCTTTAAAGGGAGGCGCTACTTTGTTTTTAACAACCTTTACCTTTGTCCTGTTACCAACCGGTTCGCTTCCTTCTTTGAGAGTTTCTGTGCGTCTGACATCCAAGCGCACCGAAGAGTAGAACTTCAAAGCACGACCTCCGGGAGTTACCTCAGGATTTCCAAACATTACTCCGACTTTTTCACGTAACTGGTTAATAAAAATGGCAACGGTCTTAGATTTACTGACAACGCCTGATAACTTTCTCATTGCCTGAGACATCAGTCTGGCCTGTAATGCCATATGGGAGTCCCCCATTTCGCCGTCTATCTCCGCTTTCGGAACAAGGGCTGCCACAGAGTCAACGACAATAACATCAATGGCACCGCTTCTTACAAGAGCCTCAGTTATTTCAAGGGCTTGTTCTCCCGTGTCGGGCTGAGATACGATCAGGTTATCTATATCTACACCCAGTTTTTTTGCATAAACCGGATCCAGTGCGTGTTCAGCATCAATAAATGCAGCCTCGCCTCCGGCCTTCTGAGCTTCGGCAACGATATGAAGGGCAACTGTAGTTTTTCCTGACGATTCAGGCCCAAAAATCTCTATAATTCTTCCCCTGGGCAAGCCGCCTACCCCCAATGCTATATCAAGTGTAAGAGCCCCGGTAGGTATGGCATCAACACTAACATGTGGTACCTCACCCAGTTTCATTATCGCACCCTTGCCAAACTGTTTTTCTATCTGCCCCATAACCAATTCCAATGCTTTTTTCTTTTCGTCCATAATATGCCTTACGGCTAACCCTCCTTTGCCGAACATTTGTTCTAATTATAAGATAAAGAATCCGGTATGTCAAGCATTATTTTTGTTATATTATAGAAATATTTCTAGAATCTTTTAATTGGCTGTAATTATCTCTTTCCAAACCTTAATCGTGACAATACCAGATTATTAATATACGTTATCTCCGGAGTTTTTAACTTTAAGAGAATAAGCCAATACAGACCCACACCTCCGACTGCCGGAACACAAAGCGCAAGTATCTGGCTCAGTTTTGATCCTACATCAGGCCTTACCAGAAGTTTTAACCCCAAAGTGATGAGCCCGGCCGGAATAGCTGCCAATACAGCCTTTACAATATAAACAAAATTATCGGTGATTATATCTATACCTGTCTTTTTCTTGAATGTCAGAAGATAAATCATCATTATAAAAAAGGCACTGATGGAATATGCAAGAGCTGTGCCTGCAATGCCTATGTTTGTATGCTTTGTAAAAACAGCATTTAATAAGTATAAGACCACTATTCCGAATACTCCTCCATAAAGCGGAGTTTTACTGTCATGAATGGAGTAGAATGCACGGGTCATCATGGCAATGGTCGAAGAAAACACAAGGGTTGCCGAATATCCCAAAAGGCAGAGGCCACCATAAAAAACATCGTATTCAGAGCCTGATTCACCCCATTTAAACAACACCCTCATAATGTCATCACTTAAAATCATCATTATTACAGATGTTACCAAAGACAGAAGAAAAACTGTCTTCAGACCGTTATAAAGAACTCTCTTAAATTCATCGGGATTCTCACTTGCATATTGTTCCGACAGTGTGGGAAGAAGTGCTATACCTATACTTTGTGCAAATATTCCCAGGGGCAGCTGCCATGTACGGTTCGCATTATTAAGAAGAGTTACCATGCCCGATTCATAAAAAGTTGCATAGCTTCTTGATATAATTACATTTACCTCAATAACAGTTGAAGAAATCAGGGATGGAATTGCCTGATGCATAAGCTTACTAAATGCATTGCTTCTTAAAAACAGTTTTGGCCGGTAGTAAACAAAATGCCTGAATGCACCGGAGAATTGAATAATGAAGAACACAGCTCCTCCTGCGACAACACCCCAGGCTGTTAATTCCGCGCTTTTGGCGCCAAAAACAGCGATACTTATTATGGTGCATATGTTATATATCACTGGCCCGAACGCAGCTATTGCAAACCTCTTATACGAGTTTAAAATGCCGTTCATTTGACCGGCCAGCATCATAAAGGGGGCGTTTAGAAGAAGAATTCTGGTAAGCTTTATTAGTAACACCTTATCGCCGGATGTCCCTTCCCTGTATCCGGAAGCCAGAATACCCAAAAAACTATCGGTAAAAACAAAAAACACTATTTCCAAAATGACCATTAATATAACCGATAAATTTATAAACGTACTGATGGCTTTCCATCCGGTTCTTTCTTTTCCTTTTGTCAGATATGTGGAAAGTATGGGGATGAACGCTGCCGCTATTGCTCCCCCGGCAAGAAGGTCATAAACCAGATCCGGCAGGGTAAATGCAAGTATAAATTCGTCGGAATACCCCATGGGCTTCATTTGTGTAGTTATAAGAACATTTCTTAAAAAACCGGTTATACGGCTTAGCAATGTGCCCAGCATTACCATGGTCGCCACACCGGTAAGCCTTCTTGACGGTTCCTGGATACTATCCATTTTAAACTCCTGTAAGTACAATCATATTATAAGTTTAGTGGCTTTAGCCGCTGAAGTCTAGTTAAGTATCTTTTTTCTGAGCATGTTCATTGCATTTAGACACGCCATATGTCTGACTCTTTCCCTGTCTCCGTTCAATTTTAATGCCATTGTGTCTATCTCACCATCCAGCATAACAGCAACATAGACGCTTCCCACAGGTTTCTCGGGTGTTCCGCCATCAGGTCCCGCAATTCCTGTAATAGATATACCTGCGCGGCTAGATGTCTTCTTAACAAGACCCTTGACCATTTCAACCGCTGTTTCCTTACTCACAGCTCCATAGGTTTTGATAGTATCAGGGTTAACACCCAGAACATCAATTTTAGATTGATTTGAATATGTTATAAACCCATTGGTAAAGACATCTGATACTCCGGGGACATTTACTAATTTTGATGCCAGCATTCCGCCAGTACATGACTCAGCAGTGGAAATACTGATACCCTTCCCGATTAACAGCTGAACTACTGTTTCCTCAAGGGTCTCCCCGCTGTATGCATACAGGTCGGATCCCAGACGCTCCTTAATCCTTTCAATAACAGGGTCAATCATTTTCATGGCTTCGTCATAGTTTTTACTTCTTGCCGTAACCCTTATTACTATTTCTCCCATATTTACATATGGAGCAATAGTGGGATTCGACTGGGCTTCAACCAGATCCATTATCTTCATCTCCATCTCGGATTCACCGATGCCGAAAACCTTCAGCATTCTGGAACCGATTATCTGGCCTGTTTTTTGCTCCAAATACGGATAAATAGTTTCTTCGAACATAGGGATCATTTCTTTGGGAGGTCCGGGAAACATAATGATTGTCTTCCCATCTTTCTCGATCAGGCAACCCGGAGCCGTCCCATTTTTATTTGGGATTATGGTACAGCCTTCGGGAATATCAGCCTGCTTTATGTTATTAACCAGCATCTTGCGGTTAACCCTTTCAAAGAAACATCTTATATTACGAAATGTTTCTTCATCTCTGACAAGCTTCATGCCCATAATTTCAGCTACGGTTTCCTTGGTGATGTCATCCTTGGTCGGTCCAAGCCCTCCGGTCGTAATTACAACGTCAGAACGGCTTAATGCCAATCGCAGGCATTCCTTGAGGCGGATGGGATTATCCCCGACAACACTATGATAATATACATTGACCCCTACATCATTAAGCCTTTTTGTCAGGTATTGGGCATTTGTGTTCACAATTTGTCCCATTAATAATTCGGTTCCTACGGCTAATATTTCAGCTACCATATATGTTTCACTCCAACACTGTTTCAATTTTAGACCACACTTCGTCTATCCCCATTCTTTTAAGGGAAGAAAAAGCAATAATTTTGTGTTCATTATCCAATTCCAATACGGCTCTTATTCTGTCAATATGCTTTTTATACTCAGATCTTTTAATTTTGTCGGCTTTTGTTGCTATAACGGCATAATCCCTGCCTGTCTCTTTTATATAATTCATCATAATAACATCATCAGGTGTCGGATCGTGACGAATGTCCACCAGCAGTAATATCATATTCAAGTTTTTTCTTGAATTTAAATATGTTTCGGCAAGCCGGCCCCAAGACATTTTTTCTTCCCTGGAAACCTTTGCATAGCCATATCCGGGCAAATCCACCAATGATATGCTGTCATTGATATTATAAAAATTTATTATCCGCGTCTTTCCGGGAGTATTTCCTACTCTCGCAAGTGCTTTTCTGTTAACAAGAGCATTGATAAGCGAAGATTTACCTACATTGGAACGACCGGCCAAAGCAATTTCCGGCCAACCCGTATTCGGGTACTGGGAAGGTTCCACCGCTGATATTATAATTTCGGCCTTCTTAATTACCATGTTTCTCTCCAATCTATCCCTGAACTAACAGTTCACGCGCAAGTTTTTTTGCCGCTTCAGTGGCATGCTCCCCACTTAGCAGCCTTATAATTTCATTTTCCCTGTCCGATCCTTCAAGCTGTTTCACAAGAGTCAGTGTGCGTCCGCTCTTTTCTTCCTTTTCGATAAGAAAATGAGTATTAGCCTGGCTGGCTATTTGGGCATGGTGAGTAATGCATATCACCTGATGGTTTTTTGCCACTGTCCTAAGCTTTTCTCCAAGCTTTGAAGCAGCTTTACCGCTAACGCCCGTGTCGATTTCATCGAATACCAGAGTTGGTATAGCGTCAATATCAGCTAAAATAGTCTTTATTGCAAGCATTACACGGGACATTTCTCCGCCTGATGCAATTTTCGATAAAGGCTTTAATTGTTCTCCCATATTGGGCGAAAATAAGAACTCGACCTTATCAGTTCCATTTTCGGTAAAGCCTTCCTCCGGGCAGGATAGTATCGAAACCTCAAACTGGGTCTTAGGCATTTCAAGATCCTTAAGCTCTTTCAAAATACCGTCTTCCAGCTTTTTAGCGGCTTCTTTTCTTAATTTATTCATTACTTCGCAGCGTTTATGCAGACTTTCTTCTGCTGTTTCTATCTCTTTTCTGAGTTTAAAAATAAGTTCTTCACTTCGTTCTATCTCATCCAACCGTTCTTTAGCATCATTCAGGAAATTTAAAATATCTTCAATTGTTTCACCGTATTTACGTTTCAGACCCTGAATCAGGCTTATGCGCTCCTCAATATTCTTATGTAAATTTGGATCATATTCGGTCTCATCTCTTATTATGCGTATTTCACGGGAAAGATCTGTCAGTTTTTCGTTTATATCTTCAAGGATATCGCTGATATTCATATAGTCAGGATTAAGGTCCCTAATCCTTCTGATTGCATCCAGAGAAAAACCTATTTTGTCAAGAGCGCTGTTATTCTCTCCGTCCTCCCCGCGAAGCCACTGATATGCATTTGAGAAAGCTGAGATTATATCTTCAGAATGTGTAAGAATTTTACTCTTACTCTCAAGCTCAATATCTTCGCCGATAAATAACCTTGCGGCTTCAATCTCATCAATCTGGAATCTTAATATGTCAATTGTGCGTTCCCGCTCCTTATCCACTCCGGTAAGAGCCCTGAGCTTTGTCTTTAAAGAATTCAGTTCGCGAAGTGAAGCCTGGTATTCTGCCTTTTCTGCGGCGAGTTTATCACCGGCAAATAAGTCCAGAAGTTCAATATGCATTTCCGCTCTCAACAGAGACTGATTGTCATGCTGGCCATGTATATCAACCAGCTTTGTCCCTATTTCCTTAAGCATGCCAACGGTAACCATTGTTCCGTTAACACGGCAGATATTCTTTCCGGATTCGGTAAAAGTCCGGGAAATTAAAAGACTTCCGTCATCCTGTGGTTCAATACCCATAGACTCTAATAGCTCATTAAATTTATTATCATTATCCGAAACATAAGAAAAAAGTCCCTGAACAAATGCCTTTTCTGCACCGGAACGGATGAGTTCACGTGAAACCCGTGATCCCAGAAGAGCATTCAATGAATCAATAATAATAGACTTACCTGCTCCGGTTTCGCCTGTAATCACTGTGAAGCCCTCTTGCATGGATATATTTATTTTTTCAATAATAGCAACATTTTCAACCTCAAGTTGGATTAGCATCTTATTCTAAGAAACTCCTCTCACAATGCGGGTAATTTTATCCATAAGATCTTCAGCTATCTTTTCGGCCCGGCATACCACCATCATGGTATCATCTCCTGCAATAGTACCTACAATATCATTCCATCCCAGGGAATCTATTGTTGCGGCTACAGCTTGAGCCATTCCCGGGAGGGTTTTTATAACAAGGATGTTGTTCGCATAGTCGCAGGATACATATGCTTCCTTTATAATTACCAATAATCTGTCATTAATATTTCCGGAATCAGAATTCATGGCTGAGTAGCGGTATCTTCCATCAGGTGACAAAACCTTAACGAGTCTGAGCTCCTTAATATCCCTGGAAATTGTTGCCTGAGTCACATCCATCCCTGATTCCCTTAATTTTTCTGCCAATTCATCCTGTGTTTCAATCTCGTAATTCTCGATAATATCCAGTATCTTGGCATGACGGTTATACTTCATAATTCCCTCCATAAAATCCTTTTCTGATTTTATTCATACGTGTTATGAATCTTGGCTCGTAATATGTCGTAGAAATTCGTCTGCTTAACCGAGGCAAAATAGACACTGTCTTTCGATGCGCTAACTGACACGATGTCATCAGGCTCGATAGGAAAGCCCTCCTGACCGTCCAGGGTAAGGATGGCATCCACCTCACTGCTGCCGGCTATACCAATAGTTATGGTCTTTGTATCTTCAATTATAAAAGACCGGGAATACAGAATATGGGGACAGATGGGCGAAACGAGCATCAATCGCATATCAGGCGCTACAATTGGTCCACCTGCTGAAAGTGAATACCCGGTTGATCCGGTAGGCGTTGATACAATAACGCCGTCACTGGCATATGAATCAACAAATTGACCATCCATCATTACCTTAAGTCTAATAATACGGGAAAGCGCCATTCTGGATACAACCGCATCATTAATTGCAATATTTTTATAAACACTCCCGCCATTTCGTATAACCTTTACTTCCAGCACCATTCGCGGTTGAATATGATAATCGCCGGAAACAATTCTGTCTATGGCCATCTCAATTTCGCCGGTTTCCACCTCGGCCAGGAAACCAACAGTTCCTTTGTTAACCCCCAGTATAGGTTTTTTATAAGGAAATGCGCCTCGTGCCGCCTTTAAGAAGGTACCATCGCCACCGACGCAGATAATAAAATCAGAGTCCTTATAAACAGAGTCTGTTTCTGTGACATCAATATCAAGCCTGGATTTTATCTTTGACGGGACTACTACATCTAATCCTTTATCCAGCAGTTTTTCCGCAATTAATCTGGTTTCTCTATAATCAATATCCTTATTCTTTCCAACAACTATTCCAATTTTTTTCAAACGCATTTCACCTAATAAATTATTCTCTTATATTATACATATACTCTGTATATTAATACAAGCAAAACCATCATACCCTCTCCTCTATACAATCCGCCAGTTTTAATTATAATAAACATACAGCTATATGAATCTAAATAAACTATAACGATTTTACATATGAAATTTTTTCATCAGATATAATTTAAGTTCTGGACTGTATTCTACAATAAACAGGAATATGGCAGTCGGAAAAAGTGCGGCTGCCGGTATAGGTGACCAGGTCACTACAAACATTTCTTTCACATACAGATTAACCACTACATCGATACCCAGCATTAAAACAGCCAGGGCAAAAGCTGCTGTTGCTGTGGTAAGCAACGGCTTCTTCTTTGATGTTTTCACCACTATCATAATAATTGCTGCAACAAGACCGGCCAGTACAAGAATGGGCAGTCCCAGAGATAAAAACCAATCAGCGCCCCCTGTCAGTTTGTCTATGGCAAACAAGAAAACCGCAGTTCCAGAAAACCAGATGGTTACTATCAAATAAATTCTCTTCCAGGTTAAAAGAAAGGGAATTGCAACATATACCCATAAAAGAAGCAAGGCTAACGCAGGATATTGGGACCATTCGGGAAAGGATCCAGAATAAAGGTCTAAGGACAGCAGAAATACAGCTATGGACAATATATCCATGGTGATAACCTGAAATGTTGTGTGGCCTTTCAACAATGAGGGATAAGCAATAAGCACCCACAAGAGTGCAAGGGATGTAACGGGATAAAATGACCATGTAATAGTGCGGTTTGCCGTTATATCAATAATCAGGGTTATAAGAAGAGGCACCAGAAGTATAAATGTTGCAAGAAAAATGAAAGCCCGGCTGGGAGCAAGATTTACTCTGGGACGCACATTACGTGGTATACGTTCCGAAAACGGCCGCATTCCTTCCTCAACATCCGGATCATCGGGTAAAATAACCTCTGTATTACAAAGCGGGCAAGACTCCAGACCTTTCTGCAACTCTACACCGCAACGAACACAATATGCCATATCAATCCCTCCTGAACTCTGAATTATCCTTTTTTATATCTTCATTTACTTCAATCTTTACAGGAATACCCATCCTGATAAGCCTTGTAAAGAATAAGCGCTCCACACTTTTATCCCGTGTATTGCTGCCAAAGTTAATCACCAGCTTATCATTGAACCCGCATACGGCACATCCTGTTTTATTAATTGGATTAGTGCCAAGGATAAAGTCAACACGTTCAACCTCATTAGCCATTTTATCCGGAAGCCTTATAAGTCCTAAATTTGATAATGTTCCCGAACAGAGATTTTCACCCATACGGGTATACAGAAACGGCATTAAAAGCTTTTTAAATATCAGAGGAATTACTCTGATAATCCAATTGCGCTGTCCCCCGACATTTCTGGAAAGTGATTTGCTGATTGCTTTTTCATTAGTTTGGGTAATAAGTGTTTCACGCACTATCTGCAGGATTTCTTCAAAATCGTATTTACCAAGGCGCGGATCAATTTCCGGCATTACGAATAATGAAAAGTTCCTTAAGGTTTTACTGGGGTATATTCCCCTCATGTTAACCGGCACCTGCAAAGCTATAGGGCGCTTTTTCGGATTTTGTGCAACCAGGATGTCCTGCAGTTCCTGAAGCGCATCAATGTATACAGCAACAAGAAAAGCCGTTAATGAAACCTTATACTTTTTTGCTTCTTTTATTATAGTCTCCAACGGTATAATTCCCGATGTAATCATAATAGCTCCCGGATACAGCATCTTCCCCTTCTGATGGAAGGCTTTTCTTCCTTTATCCGGAAGGGGCAGGGGACTTTTGTAAAAGCGGTTATAGGCATCTTCTGCCGCTTCCCCGGAGAGTACATCAACCGGAATATCACCGGGTTCACCGGGATCTTTCCCTTTTCTTTTCAGATAATCATATACCAACGCTTTTAAGAATGTCATCCCACCGGTCCCATCGGTTAGTACATGGCAGAATTCAACTGCTATGCGGGACTGCCAATATCTGACCCTAAATAAAAATCGTCTCCCCAGATTTGGATGCAGTCTTCCCAGAGGATAGCGAACATCCCTTTCAACGCGGGGCAACTTTGGATTATGCTCAAGATAATACCAAAAAAATCCTTTCTTTAAACGCACGCGATAAAACGGAAACTTCTTGATTACTTCTTCCAGAGATATTTGCAGGATCTTTGGGTCAACTGTTTCCTTAAGAGTCATTGAAAGTCTGAACATTGTGGTTATGCGGTCAGATTGTATGGAAGGGTATATCAGGGCCGCATTGTCCAGGCGGTACCATTCATGCTGCTTAGCACCAGCATTTTTATCTTTTGAACCTTCGGCCATTAAACCACTCCCTCCAGTTGATATTTTTCTGGTAAACTCCCTATAATTAAATAATACTATCTTTTTTCAGTATTGTCTGGCTTATTATTTACATTTATCCACAGGCAGCGGTTACTAAACCGATTTTTTTATATTATTTCCGTTAATCTATGACAAATTTGATATAATAAAAAAATATACTGGTTTTGTTTTATTAATAATACGGGAGAGATTATATGGCTATTTTAGTTACCGGCGGAGCCGGATACATAGGAAGCCACACTTGTGTGGAACTGTTGAATGCGGGCTATGAAATAATTGTGATAGATAATCTTATTAATTCATCCATAAAGGCTCTCGAGAGGGTTGAAGAAATAACCGGAAAAAAACTGACTTTTTATAATGTGGATTTACTTGACAGACCAGCCCTTGAAAATATTTTTGATAAAGAAAGCATAGAGTCGGTTATTCATTTTGCCGGCCTTAAAGCCGTGGGCGAATCTGTATCCATGCCATTGGAGTATTACTATAATAATATTACCGGAACCCTTATACTATGTGATGTGATGCGAAAGCACGGTGTCAAGGATATAGTCTATAGTTCATCGGCAACAGTATACGGAAAGCCAAAGGCTGTTCCTGTTAAGGAAGACTTTCCCCTGTCAGCCACCAATCCCTACGGCAGAACAAAACTGATTATTGAATACCTTCTGGAAGATCTTTATGTGTCCGATAACAGCTGGAACATTATTATGCTTCGCTATTTTAATCCCATTGGAGCACATAAAAGCGGAAAAATAGGTGAAGATCCCAGGAACATACCAAATAATCTGATTCCTTATATCACCCAGGTGGCCATAGGCAAGCTTGAGTACCTTGGTGTATTCGGCGATGATTATGATACACCTGACGGAACCGGTATCCGTGATTATATCCATGTTACAGATCTTGCAACAGGGCATATAAAAGCTCTTGAGAAGCTTAAAGAAAAGCCGGGAATATTGGCATATAATTTGGGTACAGGAAAAGGTCACAGTGTTCTGCAGATGGTTAAAAATTTTGAAAAAGTAAGCGGCAGACCAATTAAATACAAAATTCTTCCCAGAAGACCGGGTGATATCGCAACCTGTTATGCTGACCCGACAAAAGCTAAGCTGGAGCTTGGATGGGAAGCTAAAAGAGATATTACTGAAATGTGCGAGGACTCATGGAGATGGCAGGAAAAAAATCCTAATGGCTATGATGATTAGACAGGGGGATACGAACTTTTTTTCTTGTCATTTCAACCAGCCCCAGACTGGTCATTCCGACAACCACAGTTTGAATCCTATCGGCTTTAACAGCTTCCCTAAGATGTTGAAGCAGCTGTTCGCGATGTTCTTTTTTTTGCATATCGATAAAATCAACTATAATAATTCCACTCAGGTTTCTTAACCGGATCTGGCGCACCAGGGCATTTGCAGCCTCTATATTTATTTTGAAGACCGTTTCTTCCATATCTAGCTTTCCTACATATTTCCCGCTGTTTACATCAACAACGGTCATGGCCTCAGTATAGTCAAAAACCAGATATGCACCGTTCTTAAGCCAAACTTTTCTTGAAAGGGCCTCCTTAAGAGCACTTTGCACATTATAATACTCAAACATATCATAACATTTGTTATAGTATTCAACGCGCTCTTTTAACCCCGGTGCTTCATCACTCAGAAGAGAGGTTATTTTTTCATAGGTCTCCTTTTGATTCACAATAAAACGGTTACATGTTGAAAGATGTTCCCTGATGGTATGTTCAATAATACCTGGTTCCCCTTGAAGCAGCTCCGGTGAATTAACCTTTTTCTCTTTCTCCTGAATGCTTTCCCATAGTGATGATAAGGTGTTAATTTCCTCAGTCAACAAAGCTTCGCCGATGCTCTCCGAAGAGGTCCTCACAATTATTCCGGATTTATCGGACTTAACAGATGCTACTATTTCTCTTAATCTTTGGCGTTCTTCCTGAGAAGCAATTCTCTTAGAGATTCCTATTGTATTTCCATGTGGTAGAAACACCGTATATCTGCCGGGAATTGCTATATGGGCAGAAACCCTGGGGCCTTTTTCTCCTATGGCATCCTTAATGACTTGAACATTTATTTCCTGTCCCTGATTCAAAAGCTCAGATATGTCCGGCAAGCTGCCCGAATGTGTTAATTCATCTGAATTATTATATTTTACAGGTATAACATCTTTCACATACAGATAAGCATTCTTCTTAAGACCAATATCAACAAACGCTGATTGCATTCCTGACAGGACGCGTACAACTTTGCCTTTGTAGATATTTCCTACAAGGCTTTTCTCCTGGTTCTTCTCTATTTGTATCTCCGCCACCACACCATCTTCCAGAATGGCTATGCGAGTTTCGTCTGTGCCTATGTCTATAAGAATATCCTTAATCATTAGCAACCTCGAAAGGATTTTTCCATTCATTATAAGTAGATGCATAAAGAGCCTTACGATGCATTGAAATAATATTTATTTCCAGATTTGTTTCCTGACTGAAGGACTGCATCAGAAGGTCAACCCTTAAATTGTTTTCGGCTCCGGCACTTAAAAATGCTTTCATCAGAAATTTACCTGCATCTATCTTTCCGGCAGACATGGAGTAGATTGACGGCCTTATATTAACAGGTTTGGGGCCTTTTTTGCTCTTTTTCATAACTGAAATTTCTTCTCTGGAAAGCAAATCATAGATAATGGTATCAATTTCAAAACGGCTTCGGGGCTCCTTGACTTCAAACACAATTTCATACCGGGCGGCAGTTATCTGATTCATAATATTATCCCGTGTATTCATGGATACAGCTTCCTCGGCTTTTAACCCGTCAGGCAAGCCTTTATTTATCTGTGTGACAAACTCCTCAGGCTGCATATCCTCAACCAGCTCTATATCCGCATACTCTGATTCACTGGTAAGACCTATGGACATAGGCAACCCGAAAACCAACTTCTGCCGGGGATTGAAGCCCTGAGTATAAGCCACCGGAATCTTCGCTCGCTTGATAGCGCGTTCAAAAACCCTTAACATATCCAGGTGTGCGATATATTTTAATTCCTGTCCTCTGGAAAATCTAAACCTCAGTGCTTTCGCCATAAACTAAACCCCGCCTTGTTTTTGTGCAGATGCCTGTTTTATATATCTGGGCTCCGCATGCTGAACAACCTGCTGCACAATTTCTTGTCAGGTCACCTTCATAAGCCTTCTGATTCTCTCTAATCAAAAATTCCTTCGAAACCCCCATATCAATATGATCCCAGGGTAAAATCTCAGAATACTCCCTTTTACGGTTAGCATAAAACTTTGGATCCAGACCGCACTCGTTAAAAGCTTCCATCCACTTATCAAAAGAAAAAAACTCATCCCAGCCGTCAAACTTACAGCCATTTGACCATGCGGTATAAATAACCTTTCCTAATCTTCTGTCCCCTCTGGCTAGCACAGCTTCCATTAAGCTTATCCTGGCATCATGATAATTATATTTTATATTTCTTGTTCTCTTTTTAATAAGATCTTTTAAATGATACTGCTTCTTCATCAGACTGTCCATTTCTTCCATGGGCTCCCACTGAAAAGGAGTAAACGGCTTTGGAACAAAGCAGGCTGTACTCAAGGTTATATTAAGAGCTTTACCATGTGCTTTAGTGATGTCTCTGCAGGATTCAATAAGATTTATAGACAGTTTCGAAATACCCTCCACATCTTCCATGGTTTCTGTGGGAAGCCCCAGCATAAAATAGAGCTTAACCTGGTTCCAGCCGCCACTTACGGCAAGCTTAACCGATGAAACCAGATCCTCGTTTGTTATTCCTTTATTAATAACATCTCTGAGTCTCTGTGTGCCGGCTTCAGGTGCGAAGGTTAAACCGCTTTTACGCACCTTCGATACCTTATCCATTAAACCAAGAGAAAAATTGTCAACCCTCAGAGACGGTAAAGACAAGCTGATCTTTTCCTCCTCGGTAAATTCTATAAGATTATTACAGAGCTCGGGAAGTGAAGAATAGTCACTCGTGCTTAAAGATACCATTGATATTTCATCGTAACCTGTATTTTGGGCAGAGGCTTTGGCAATCTCGTAGAGCTTTTCGTGGCTTCTTTCTCTGACCGGACGATAAATAAATCCTGCCTGACAAAAACGGCAGCCGCGAACACATCCCCTGAAAATCTCGAGCATAATTCTGTCATGAACAGTCCCGATATATGGAACAATAATATTGTCCGGAAAATCAACCGAATCCAGATCTTTTATTATTCGTCTTCTGATTCTGCCCGGAACATCAGAGTTTGCAGGAATTATATCCTTAATTGTACCGTCTTCATTGTAAGAGATATCATAAAATGAGGGGACATATACTCCTTCTACTTTAGAAACTCTTTTTAAAAATTCAGCCCTGCTTTCCCCTGCTTCTTTCCAGCTTATATATTCATCAACAATTTCAAGGATTACTTCCTCTCCTTCGCCGATTACAAAAAAATCAACAAAATCAGCCAATGGCTCAGGATTACAAGCACAAGGGCCTCCTGCAATGACAAATGGCATGCCTTCCGTACGGTCCTTGCTCAATACCGGTATCCGGCCCAGTTCCAGCATGTTAAGAATATTTGTATAGCTCATTTCATACTGGAGAGTGAAGCCAACCATATCAAACTCCGATAAGGGAGTATAGGTTTCAAGAGTATATAGTGGCATATTCTTTTCCCGCATTATCTGCTCCATGTCAACCCAGGGGGCAAAAGCTCTCTCACAATATACCTCTTCTCTTTTATTTAAGATATGATAAAGAATCTTCATACCTAAATGAGACATGCCGATTTCATAGTCATCCGGAAAGCAAAAAGCAAAGCGAACCTTGATATTATTAAGATGCTTTTTTACCATATTCCACTCATTGCCCGTATATTTTGCCGGTTTTTCAACTTTTAAGAGTATACTGTCATCTATCTTTAACTGCATCATTGTTAAAGGATGCAATAATGCATCCTATCCTCCAGAAAAATGTAATTACTTTGTATATTATTCAATTAACCATAATACATAATATCCTATGACGTATAAAAAGGCAAGGCGTGGCTATCCCTCAAGAATAACAAAATATTCCTCATAAATTCTTAATATAATACTATTTCCCAACATTTCCCGCCTGTAAAATCATTGGTATTACCCGTTGAAAAAAAACTTGGTACAAAATATAATTAGCTGGTTAAATATAAAGCATAGATGTAAATTTTTAGCATCTCGAAATATTTGTGTCAGATTGGAGCAGTAATTATGGAGGACACAAAATACATATATAAAAAGGTGGATAATAATGCACTAACCAATAATCAGCATATTTTATTGAAAGAACCAATATTTGGGCTGTCAAATAACAATGATCCGGCTAAAGACGCATTTTACAATAATATTTCTCATGAGCTCAGAACTCCTCTAAATGTTGTTTTAGGTTCTATTCAGCTTTTTGAGATGATGGGTGACGATCTTTTTCTGAGTTATAACCGAAGCAAATTTAAAGCTTACAATAGTCTGATGAAGAAGAACTGTTTTCGCCTATTAAGAGTTATTAACAATTTGATTGATTCTTCGAAACTTGATACAGGAAACTTAAGTCTATGCCTGAAAAACCATAATATAGTTAAAACAATAGAGGACATTTTTAACAATACAAAGGCTTATGCTAAGGGTAAGGGCTTAAAAATGAAGCTGAAATCAAAAACAAAAAAAATAATAACTGCTTATGATGAGGACAAATTAGCCCGGGCTATTTTAAATCTCATCTCCAATGCCATTAAATTTACTCCAAAAGGATGTATATGCATAGAAGTAAAGAAAAAAGAAAATAGAGTCTACATAGCTATAAAAGATACAGGCATCGGTATACCGAGTGATAAAATCGACAGCATTTTTGATCCTTTTACTCAGGTGGACAGTTCTTTAACACGAAGCCACGAAGGAAGCGGACTGGGTCTTTCAATCGCTAAATCGATAGTAGAGCTGCATAACGGACAATTAAGCGTTATAAGCCGGTTAGGAAAGGGTTCTTCATTTATCATAGAGCTACCGGTTAAGCAGATTAATGAAGACGAAACTCAAACCACAACCGGAATAGATTTTACTATTGAC